>JBMOJJ010000177.1:0-7696 GCA_049315845.1 Rhodoferax sp. | reverse complement strand
GCCTACGTCTGTGGGATCTCGGTTTTACTGATTTTGATATTGACCTTCGGCACGTCTCATTCCGTTTCCTTGATGTTCATGTCTTTTCTTCTAGAGTTCTTGGCCGGTATCATGCTTTACACCCAACGACAGAGGCTGAAAAGCCGCTGGTGGATTGGACCCTTGGCGCTTGCCGTTTTAGTGGCTTTTGCGCTAGGTTCATACCTTCACGCGACGAACGATTCGGTGCGCATATTCACCTTTGGTGTCGGCGCTCTCGCGGCAGTCATGCTGTCCTTGGTCCTTGAACAAACAGGGACATGGACCGCGGGCAAGACTTGGGTTGCATTGGGTAATGCATCCTACACAATCTACCTGATCCATCCATCCCTGTTGACTGTCTTTTATTACTGGGGCGTGCGTGATTTTCTTGCCAGTCAGCCGACCTTCTTTCGTGAAGCAGGGTTTTTCTTGTATTTGGGTGTCGGCATTTTGATCAGCCACATCCTATACGTTCGGATGGAGGGCCCGCTTTACCGTTGGTCAACCAAAATCTCTCAAACCCATACCAGGATAGCGAAGCCAGAATAGTGGTGCAGCCTACAGTGGCCGCCAGCAACTGCGCACCTTGCCAAGTCGTCTTTTCCAGCAACGTCAGCAGGACCGGCATATGCCACAAATAGATGCCGTAGCTGATTTCACCAAGATAGCGAAACGGCCGCATCAGCCAACCGCCTGACGAGGGAATCATGACCACGCATGCCAGCAGCGCTGCGAACCCTGCACAAACCAATGTGCGCCACAGCACAATGGTTGTTGCTTCCTTCCAGTAGATCACCTCTGACGGGACCGTTATCCAGGCCAGGCTCAACAGTCCTGACGTTGCAAGCGTCCAGGCCGTAAACCGTGGCCATGTGAATTGCAGTGCATCCGCCTGTAGCAACTTCGCAACGCATATGCCACAGACAAACTCATCCAGCACACCCGGTAGCTGTGATGCATAAATGAATTGGAACATCGGGTTGCTTGTCCCAGGAGGTAGCGCTAGTGTGGTGCCATACCGCCATACGATTGCAATCGTCGTCCAAACGGCAAATACCTTCCATCCTGCGGTGCGGACCAGCCACGGTGCACATACGGCCATCAATAGGTAGAACTGCATTTCCAGTCCGACCGACCAGTTTGGCGAGTTGATACTGCCATGGGTCTGGTGCCACAGATTGTGCACAAAGCCCAGATGCGAGCCAATCTGATAGACAGAAGCCCAGCCTTGATGCAGAAGGTCGGGATTGACCAAAAAAAGGTAGAGCGCCAGCGTGCCGATATACAAAGGGGCAATGCGTCGCAAGCGGCGTTCAAAATAGTGATGCCGCCAAGGTTTACCGCGTTGGTGCCCTTCCATCGCCGTCTTTCCGATTACGAAGCCACTGATGACGAAGAACAGGTCCACACCGACCCAACCCATCATGGGGAGTTTGCCGAATCCCGTGCTCGGGAAATTGACCCACTCGCGATAGGCCAGAACGTGGTAGAAAACGACAAGCAACGCGGAAAGTCCGCGCAATACGTCGATCAGTGGAAAACGTTGCATTTGGCTAGGGAAGCATCGTCTCGATATTGAATAAAGCTGTTCTTAATCTCTCAACACTGCCTTGATGCTGTTGTAAAGCTGATCAGACGCGTGTTGTCGGTTCTCAGGATCAAAGGCGAACAGGTTGGGCGCGCTGGAGACACGCCGGTCTTGCCACCGGGTCTCCAAGAAAAAAGACAGAAAGCGGGCTCCGCTGTCACGGTGCTGCTTGAACAAGTCACCCAATTGCAACGGACTCATCGCTTGCAGCGGGTGGAACTCAGTGATTCCATAGTCCTCATGCGGGCTTTGCTTGAACCAGTCGCCAAAGGATCGCCCGTAGCTGGCTTCGCCATAGAGGCTGACTCCCGTGCGCAAGCCTTTCATTGGCTGAAGTGAGGCGTCCGCGGCGTACTTGCCACTATCCCAGCCCGGATTGAACTGGGGCACGATCTGGTGCGTGTAGCGCGGGGCATCCGAGAGGCACGACTTGGCAATCAGAGTATTGAAGTATTGAAGGTAATGAAGCACCTGCGCTTCGCGAAATAACTGCCACTCGCGCGCCAGCGGGTTGTAGTAGTAGCTTGCCTGGTCGCGCGGTTCATCGGTGTAAGCGGCAATGCGCTCCGGCAGTGACTGCATGGCAGGCAGCGGCGCTGCGGTCGCGGCGGCATGGGCCTGTTGTTGCCTGCTGGCTGTCGTGAACGACCGGGAGCCGAGTTGGATCAAAGCTTGCCCGGGCTGCGACAGGGCGAGATCGATACGATGGAGTCCCGCTGCAAGCTCACTGTAATCAAGGTCAAAGCGCCAGCCAACGTCGGCAGTGTTGAACTCGGGGCGGGCCGCGCGCACGTCCTGCCGGCTCAGTTGCACCGGGGCGTCTACGATGTGTCGGCCGTCGAGGTAGATCTTGACCACTTTCGCAGCACTGGAACTGTCGGGCACGTGAACCCAGCCGGTGATCGGGATCCGTCCGGCAGCGTAGGCGTCCATGTGCTCGTGGTAGGGGCTGAGTGGCTCGCGGCGAATATCTTTGGCGGGTGGCGTGATGGCTTCAAATGAGGGATAGTCGCTGCCGAGTTGCTGGTTCAGCGCTTGCAAGCTGCTGAAGCGGCCTTGCAGGTACTGGCGAAATCCGGCAACCGACGCGGGGCTGTAGTCACTAACCAAGTACGGACCGGTGAAACCCATGCCGGATTGAAAATTGGGGAAAAGCTGATGGACTTCGCCCAAAAGCGTGATGCCATGGATGCGGCTGCGCACGTTCTCGGGCAACTGGCAGATTCTTTGGGTCAGAGCCTGGATGACCTTGACCCGGTATTGGGTAATCGGGTTGTCGGTACGGGCCACGCTCCACGGATAGATCGGCATCCCGTAGTAAGTGTCAACCGGCAACGGGCCTTGCTGCGTCTGGGCGATGTTGGCCGGATTCCGCGCCAGCACAGGCTCGATCGGCGCGTTGACGCCGAAGTGTGTGGAAAACAGATAGAGCACGACGGGGCGCGTACTCTCGGACACGGTACGAGCGATATTGTCAAGCGCCTGGGTGTTGACGCGCCACGCATCTTGATCGGCCAGCAACAGTGCAAGCAGCGGCACCTGCAGGGTGTAGCCGAGCTGCAAACCAGCTGCAGCAGATGCATTGGGTTGCAGGTGACGCAGCGTTGATTCAACCAAGTGAGCGGAGGACGCCTGGGGCCCGCTGCAGGGCGCGAGCCAGTCGGGCTGGCTGCCAGACGACCCGCCCGGACTGGCCAGCAAGCATGGTGTGAGGTCCATCATCGGGGCCAGCACAAGGGGCGGGCGTTGCACATGGAGTGGCCACCAGGGGCTGCTGGCGAGCGCCGCCAGGCACAGGCAGGCCAGCACATAGATGCTGGTGCGGCGCCCTATTTGCCAAGCCACGATTTGACCCGTCTTTGCAAGTGCATCGGGACCATCCGCCTGAGATTGGAGAACCCGGGGCTGGCGTGCAGGCGCATCAGGGCGCGCAATGTGGCCAACTTGATGGCTGCCGAGGGTTGGCTGTTCTGAACCGATTGCATCTTGAGGTCGACATAGCTCTGCAACTGCAGCAGTTCGCGACTGCTGGCGGGGCGAGCCGGCGGTATCGAGCCCAGGTAGTTGCTGCGATAGACCAGCGGCGCACTGTCAGCGCCGATGCCCTGAAGTGCTGGCGACGCACATAAAGGGATGTGCTCCGGACCTGTGCCTTTGCAGAAGTTCTCGTGCCGAATCTGCTTGAAGAATTCAAGCCACTGGCTGGCGCTTTGGTACCAGCCGCAGGTCCAGGTCCAGTCACGGTTCTGCAGCCGTTCGGCAAATGCGCCGAGATCGGGAGCGACAACCGGTAGCCCCGCCTCCAGAGCGGCGCTGAGCGTATAGCTGTAGGTCTCTGGCCAAAGCGCCGGAAACCAGACCAGATCGGCTTGCAGGGATTGGAGCAACTGAGGCAGAGCCTCTTCCTGGTAACCACCATGGACGGTGAGCAGGTCGTTGGGCAGTGAGCGCAGGCTGCGGTAGGGGTAGCCGATCAGATGAAATTCGATCTCGGCGTTCTGGATCGCGGTCAGCGTCGCCACCTCCTCGAGTGTGTCGGCACCCTTTATTCTGCTCAAAGCGCCGAGAACGACAATTTTTAGACGCTGGTTGCCATGCAAAACTCGCGGGTGCGGCGCGGGGTAAGGGCCAGGCTCAGGGTACAAGCTGGCATGCGGCAGCACCTGGATCCGCGCCGCAGGCACGAAGCGATGCATGCGCTGTGCCGCATCAAAGCTGGGGGTAATGAGATAGCGCGCCTGGGTCAACAACCGTGCGTGCCGATCGCGCCAGCTGTCAATGGTTTCGCCGGCAGGCGCGGGGTGGCGCTGCAGGCACTGGCGACACTGCGCCAGGCCCTCTTCGCCACAGTAGCGATCATTGTGGTCGGTCAGGGAAATCTGGGGGCAGTAGCTGTGGTAATCATGCACCGTGAAATCATGGCTGACACCAAGCTGCGCGGGAAGTTCGCAGATGTCTGGCCTGTGATCAAGCAGATGATGGTAGTGGATGTGCCCCACCTGCAACTGACGCAGGGTTTGCAATAAACCGGCGTGTTCTTCTGGCAGCTTGAAGTGCAGGGCGAAAGCTTCGCTCGGTCCTTCAAGGCGCAGCTCCGCGCCACCCGGGGCGGGTGCGAGGCGCAAAAAAATCGCCTGATGGCCAAGCTGATGCGCAAGTTCCTGCACATGGCGCAGCGTGCCACCCTCGCGATTGTGCATGACGCCAAGAATGACCGGACGACCACCGGCGGTGATACGGGCAAGGTCAATTTTGAACCGCGCCTGTCGTGCCGGATCGCTCTGCACGAAGGCGTGCACATCACTTTCGTAATTTGGGTGCAGGCGGCGCAGGGTCTCCATGGCCTGTTGTTCGCGCTCACTCTTTGACGCGCCGAAGCTGATGCCCCCAGCATGGCGAACAAAGGTGTCGAGTGCGTGCAGACTGCTCCAGCCGGCCTTTTGAGCGCGCACACAAAAATCATTTTCTTCGCCGTAGCCTTTTCCAAAAGTCTCTGCATCGAAGAGCCCCGTCTGCTGCAGACACTCGCGTCGGATGTAGAGGCAAAAGCCAACACCGGTCGGAATCTCCAGAGTCTGTCCGGCCAGGTGTTGGGAAAACAGACGGTCCAGGCTGGCGGTGTCGTACCCCATGGGCAGTTCGTTGGCCTTGCAGAAGCGGGGATAACTGCAGATCGTGGCGTTGTTGGAGAACGGCGTGACGCTGGCCACCCGCGGCTGGCTATAGGCGGCGCGCTGCATTCTGTCAAGCCAATCGTTGGCGACTTCGGTGTCGCTGTTGAGCAACAGCACGTCGTTTTCCTGACTCATCGCCATGCCGCGATTGACGCTGCCGACGAAGCCCAGATTTTCAGTGTTTTCCAGTAGCACGATGCGCGGGTCGCGCACGGAGAATGCACGCAACCATTGGCTCAGTTCAAGCTCAGGACTGCAGTCGTTGATGACAATCAGCCGCCAGGCCGTTCGGCCGGGGGCGGAGATGACCGATTCAAGGCAGCAACGGGTGTCGTCGAGGCCACGAAAGACAGGGACGATGATGTCGACCGGATACCGGGTAACAGGCACCGGTGCCACCGGCGAATTGGAGTTCTGCCGGGGCCCGCTGCCGGGGCTCCTGCCCAGCAGATGGTCAAGGCGCATTTTTGCGTGAACCAGCGGCCGGGTGACGCGAAACAGGGTGGAGCGCTCGATGCTCTGCAGTTGCCCGCTGGCCTGCCTAAGCCGTTCAGCAACTACGTCCCGTTCACCCTGTGCGCCTAGCAGTTGGCGCTGTAGCTGCTGCCTATCATGCTGCGCTCTGCGCGCGGATTCGCTCAAATTGCCGAGTTGGGCCTGCAGGTCAAGCCGGGTCTGCTCCGCCGCGCCCAAGGCAGCCGTCAATTGACCAATCTCTTTTTGTGCTTCGCCTGCGCCATCATTGAGGCTGTTGATTTGGGTCTGGAGCTCAAGCCGGCTACCCTCCAGCTGCGCGCAGCGCTGGCTTATGCGTTGCACTTCTTCCCCGAGTGATGCGGTCGATTGCTGGTAAGCAAGCTGCAATGTATTGATGACCGCGCTGGACTGCAGGTAATCGGCGGACATCGGCCACCCGGCGCAGACCTCCAGACGGGCTCCGCTCTGGGTAATTTTCTGCAGCACGCCGGGCTCTAGCGCAAGCTCCACCCAGGGATCATCTCCATGCAGCAACAGCAGTGCGCCATCGGACATCTCCCATTGCGATGCAAACAGGATATGGTTGTGAGCGGCATTGGCCAATGCGGCCAACGGCTCCTCACCGCTTTGCCATTGCCAGATCAACCCTCCGTCGGGCAGCCGGATCCGCATGTGATGCAGTCTGAAGAAGCCAGGGCGGTCTGCCGGGTCGAGCCGAATACGGGTGTATGCCTTGGTGCTGGCGGGGATATTGAAAACCAGCGTTTGCCGGGGCTCGCCAATGCGGCCGGGCGTGACAAGTTTTATCGCCTCATCGTACTGACCCTCAACGGCCAGATAAAGTTGTGCCGAAAAAAGGGCGCTTGCGGGTTCTGAATGCAAATCAGAGGCGCCGGCAGCGGCTAGGGTTCCGCCGGATCGTTGAAGCACCGATTCGGCGGGCTGCAGGACAAAAATGTACTGATAGGTCAGCGCGTCCGGCACGGCCAGCAGATGGCGCGCCACGGCGGGCGGAAGCTCGTCAAAAGCCACCCGGAACTCCGAGACCAGCAAATTGCGTTGTATGGTCCGAGCGGACTGGACGGCCCATCCATGCTCACCAAAAAAGCGCTGCAGGGACTTGCGCGTGAAAAAACGCAGATGGCTGTTGTCGAGCAGGCCTTCTGCCCGGTACCGAAAATCACCCTGCATGAGTTCGGCCACCAAGCCGCAGTAGCCGGCGTTGGGGACCGACGTGATCAGGCGGCCGCCAGGATTGAGCATGGTTTTGCATTGGGTCAGCAGGTTTTGCGGCGCCTTCAGGTGCTCCAACACATCCGCACAGACGATGCAATCGTATCGCTGTGTCCCGAAAATAGAGCCCAGCGAGGCATGATCCAGATCGGCCACGACGGCATGGCGGTACCAGGCTTGCGCAATGTCGGCCTCTTCCTGGTTGAGCGTGACGCCATCAGCCACGATCGAATGCCACTGGCGCAGATATTGGCCCAGAGCACCCGTTCCCATGCCCAGGTCCAGCAGCGTTTGTGCCGGCCCAATCAGTTGCGCAATGACCGACAGGGAATCATCGCCGTCGACATCCACGGCGCGCCTGTAAAGGTGTAGCGAAGCGTCTGAATTGGCCATGGTCGTAATTATCTCCTGATGGGGCCAGCGAGGAAATGAACGCGTTTGGGACGTGAGACAATTTCCCTTTTTGTCGGAAGAGCTTTTCGTGGCCCCAGTGCATCGATTACTGATAGTCACCCACAACCTGGGTGGTGGCGTTGAGCGCCATGTTGCTGACCTGCAGGCCTTGATGTCGGGCGTTGTCGAGTCCGAGATACTGCGTCCCCTGGACGCGAATACCGTCAGTCTTGAGGTGGCGGACGAAGCGCCGGTCTATTGGCACTTCCGGGACTGGGAGCAACTGCTCGCCGCACTGAGGCAGCGAGGG
>JBMOJJ010000176.1:0-7699 GCA_049315845.1 Rhodoferax sp. | reverse complement strand
ATTCCAGATCCTCCATCGCCGCCATGGCATAGGTCAGCTTGCTGTAGCACTTCTGGAAATAGGGACGCCGGCCCGGATATTTGATAGCCTGGTGACAGTCTTTGGGGCAGTTGTAACAGCCGGTCCAGCGCACCCGCAGTTTGTCTTCCAGAGCGAGCCAGGCTTGTTCGCGTTCCTTACTCCAGAAATCCTTGCGCCGACCTCGCGCGTTGCCCCAGGCGAAATTGTTCACGTGAAATTCGTCACCCTCGCCGTGCGCCATCGTATCGCCGGCGTCCGGGTTGTCATGAATTTCCTGAACCATGCGGCTGCAGATTTCGAACAGTTCGGCCGGTTTGGCCACATAGAGATCCTTGGTGCCGCGCACCGCTATGGCCTTGAGTCGCTTGTCTCCCATGATCATGCCCACCCCGCGTGACGCGCTGGAATTGGCATGCTCGATGGAAGCCATGAAGACCCTGTTTTCACCCGCCAGACCGATGGCCGCCACCTGGATCCGCGTGTCCTTCAGCTCGGCTTGAATGATCTCCGCGGTTTCCGAGGCGCCCTTACCCTTGAGGTGGGCGGCGTCGCGGATTTCCACCTTGTCGTTGTTGATGTAGAGGTAGACCAGGCTGGACGCCTTGCCCTCGATGATGATCTTGTCGTAGCCGGCCTGTTTGAGCTCGGGACCGAAAAAGCCGCCAAAGATCGAATGAGAATAGCGGTCCGTCTGGGGTGAAATCGTGTTCACCATGGTACGGTTGGCGCCGATAACCGGCGTCCCATCGAGCAGCCCGGTGCTGAAGATCAGCAGGTTTTCGGGCGAGAAGGCGTCAACCTCGGGCGGCACCCGGTCCCAGAGTATTCTGGCGGCCGTACCCTGGCCACCGAGATGGAGCTCCGTCAATTTTTCATCAGTGGCTTTGCGCTCGACGCTCCCATTGCCGAGGTTGATTTCGAGGTTGAATCCGACTTCTGCGTACTTCATGGGTGTTCCAGGCCTTGCCTTCTTTTCGGCTCAATGTTTTCAGTCCTGGGGCCAGCCGAGCCTGGCGACCGTCTCCAGCACCTTCTGTAGCCCGTGTTTTTGGACCATCGCCTCGACGCCGAGCTCGATCTCGCCCAACTGCGGCTGTTGAGCCTGGACTTCCTCCTCGATCTCTTCATAGATCAGGGCACCGTTCGGGCACCACTCGACGCACTTGGGCGTCTTCAGGGGTGGGTTGTCCTCGCACATGTCGCACTTCAGCGCAAAGCCGGAGTCGGGTTCCTTGAACAGGTCGCGTGAAGGGCAGGATGCGCGGCAAAAGTCGCAATTGCTGTATTCCTTGCCGTCCAGGATGTACTTGTTCCTGCCAGTACATTCGGCCGCCGTGTATTCCCCTGCATAGACCGGTAGGTAGATGTCCTTCAGCGGGTCCTTGATGATCTGAATGCGCGCGCGCTTCGGGTTGACGCTGCTGTAGCGCGGTTTCGCGTGGAAGGCAGCACAGGCGAGCTCACAGGCCCTGCAGCCAATGCACTTGTTGGCATGGATGGTGATGCACTTCCTGATTCTCTTGGCTTTGGCCATGGCTACAGATGGGCTTGCGGGCCGCGCCTAGGCGCAAGGTTGTGACGATTCGTTGGCGGCACCGAGCTCGCGCCACTTGTAGTCGATCACCTCGAGCAGCACACCGTTCATCTTCTTAGGGTGCACGAAGGCAAACTCACAGTCCCGGAACGAACGCAGGCCGCCGACCATCGGATAGCCCATTGCCCCAATCTCGTCGACCGCCTTGCGCGTGCTGTTGACGTTGAAGCTGATCAGCATCACGCCTTCGCCGCGCTTCTCTATGAACTTGGCGACATCTCCGTCCGGTGTCGTCGATTCCATCAGTTCGAAACCGACGCCATCCAGCCAGTAGCGTGCGACCCGGATTTTTTCCGGCTCATCGACGTAGGCATCGTCAGGCCCGGTCTTGCCCAGGAGCGGCTCCCAGATCATGCGCGCGCCGTCGAGGTCTCGCACAGCGATGCAGATGTGATCGATTTTGTTGACTTTCATTCCTTGCTCCTTGCCTGGTCAAGATGGGTAGATCGAATTGAACGTGCAAACCACTATAGCATGGTATAAACTATTGATGTGTATATTATGATCGCCATATACGGGTTTGCACTATTGGCACGCACAGAGACAGCCTCTAATCTCGCAAATGGACCGACATCGATGAGCACCGGATCGTCTCGTGATGCAGTTACGCCATATTCGGCAACCCAAAGGGAACACCATGACCACAAGTGCCCATGTTGATCGCTTCATTCTCGATAGCATGCCGCCCCTTGACCAATGGCCAGAGTTCATCTTCGAGACGCCGGAACTGCAATTCCCCGAGCGCCTGAATGCGACGGTGGAACTGCTGGACCGCGCGGTGAGCGAAGGCGACGGCGAGCGTATTGCCATCATCGGCACTGACCTGCGCTGGACCTACCGCGAGTTGCAGCGCCAGGTCAATCGACTGGCCCGTCTGCTGACCGAGGACATGGGCGTGCTGCCAGGCAACCGTGTTCTGCTGCGCGGCATGAATGCGCCCTGGATGGCGGTGGCCTGGCTGGCCATCTGGAAGGCCGGCGGCATCGCCGTCGGCACCATGCCCTTGCTGCGCGCCAAAGAGCTCAAACAGATTGCGCAACTCGGCAAGATCAGCCATGCGCTGTGCGAAAGTTCTCTGGCGCTGGAGCTTGATCTGGCGCGACCGGACTGCCCCGACTTGAGGCATGTGCAGCTTTACGGCAACGACGCGTTCCATCAGCGTTTGGCACAGAAACCGGATGAATTCGACGCTATCGACAGCGCCGCCGACGACCCGGCCTTGATTGCATTCACCTCCGGCACCACGGGCGTACCCAAGGGCTGCATTCACGCGCACCGGGACATCCTGGCAATGTGCGAGGTGTTTCCGCGCCATTGTCTGAAGCCTAACCGTGATGATGTCTTCATCGGCACGCCGCCGCTCGCCTTTACCTTCGGTCTGGGTGGGCTGCTGTGCTTTCCGATGCACGCGCGGGCCAGCACGGTGCTGCTGCCCAGACTGCCGCCGGATGCGCTGATCGCCGCGATGGAGCAGTACTGCGCCACCATCTGCATCACCTCGCCAACCGGTTACCGGCAGATGACGCCGCTGGTCAAGCAGCACGATTTGAGTTCATTGAAGAAATGCGTTTCTGCTGGCGAAGCGCTGCCGGTGCCGACGCGCGAGCAATGGCGTGCGGCCACCGGCATCCAGATTCACGATGGCGTCGGCGGCACTGAGGTCATTCACATCTACATCGCATCCGACCCCGACAACTACCGTGCAGGTGCCATTGGCAAGCCGTTGCCGGGCTACCGCGCGATGCTGGTGGACAAGGACATGAATCCGGTGCCCACTGGCCAAGAAGGCTGGCTGGCGCTCAAGGGGCCGACCGGTTGCCGCTATCTGGCCGACGAGCGCCAGAAGTTCTACGTCCGCAATGGCTGGAACATCACCGGCGACACCTACCACACCGACGCGGATGGCTACTACTACTTCCACGCCCGCGTTGACGACATCATTGTCACGTCCGGCTACAACGTGGCCAGCCCGGAGGTCGAGTCCGTGCTGCTGGAGCACCCCGGCGTTGCCGAGTGCGGCGTGATCGGTGTACCGGATGCAGATCGGGGCCAACTCCTGAAGGCCTTCGTGGTGCTGAAACCCGGCTTTGCCGGCGATGCCAAACTGGTCAAGGAACTGCAGGACTTCGTAAAGACGCGCGCCGCGCCCTACAAGTACCCGCGCGCCATCAGCTTCGTCGACAAGCTGCCGCGCACCGAGACCGGAAAACTACAGCGCTTCCGGCTGAAAGAAGCGAACTGAAACTCGATCATTTTGGTCTGACCGGACATCTGTGGCTGTGTCCGGTCTTGGTCGACTGCAACTATTTGGCCATCGAGGATCTTTCCCAATGCACCACGCCGAGCGCCTCGATGCAGGCTAGGCAGATTTCAGATAGGCCTCGACTGTCTTCAAAACGTGAGAATGAGCCAAGCAGCGCCGGCACAACTCCCTCTGCCCCGTCTAATTGGCCGGAAGTAGCCCAGCTTCAGTTCAAGCACTACCAGACGGCACAGCTTGTGGTTTTTGAAAGGCAGTCCTACTTGCGACGATGTCGGCTCCGCCAATGCCGCGATGAGCTTGCAGGCCCGTCGCGCCCTGGATCGTTTTAATGTAATTCGAGGTCCTGCTTTCATTGAACCCGCTCTCCGGGCTGCGATGAAGTCCGTGTCGCCGCCGGCTATTTTTTTCCTCGAATCCGCTTGTGCTCACAGGGTCGCCTCAGCTTTGTCCTGCAGCGCTCGTTATCCCGTCGGCGGACTCCCGGACGGTCGGGGTCCTTGCGCGAAGGCGTCAATCTTTGCAATTTGCACAAATTCTTGAAGTAGTTCAAGGACGCCACAAGGCGAGCCGCCTAACCTCGGTGCATCACTATTCCGGAGCGTTCCAAGATGAATCAACCCAAAGCCAGTGGCTTTACAAAGCAGATGGCCCGCAACATTTTTTACGGCGGGTCGGTCTTTTTCATCCTTGTATTTATTGCCCTGATCTTTGACAGTGAGCGCAAGATCCCTCAGCGCTCTAACGCCCAAGCCCTCACCGCCCAAGTGGTGCGTGGCAAGCATCTGTGGGAGACACGAAACTGCATTGGCTGCCACACGCTGTTGGGCGAGGGGGCTTACTTTGCGCCAGAGCTGGGCAACGTCTACAAGCGTCGCGGGCCCGGATTCATCAAGGCCTGGATTGCTTCCCAGCCGACCCACATTCCAGGTCGCAGGCAGATGCCCCAGTTCAACTTCACACCCGAACAATTGGACGATGTCACTGAATTCCTGCACTGGACCAGCAACATCAACACCGAAAACTGGCCGCCGAACATCGAAGGCTGATGCTTGAAGCAACTCTGAACACTTAAGGAACTCTCACATGCAAGCAATCACCCTCCAGTACAAATCGCAAGGAGTAGCCAAGTACTACTTTGTCGCAGCTTTGGCGCTGTTTACCGCCCAGATCATTTTTGGAATCACCCTTGGTCTGCAGTATGTCATTGGCGATCTCGCCTTTCCGTACATTCCGTTCAATCAGGCGCGCATGGTGCACACCAACCTGCTGATTGTGTGGCTGCTGTTCGGTTTCATGGGCTCGGCCTACTACCTGGTACCCGAAGAGTCGGAGACCGAGCTGTACAGCCCGAGGCTGGCCATGATCCTGTTCTGGGTGTTTCTGGTGGCTGGCGCGCTGACCATTGTTGGCTACCTCGCCGTACCCTATGCCAAGCTGGCCGAACTGACCGGCAATGAACTGCTGGCGACCATGGGGCGCGAATTTCTGGAGCAACCCTTGCCAACCAAGGTCGGCATTGTGATCGTGGCGCTCGGTTTCCTGTTCAACATCAGCATGACCGTGCTGAAGGGTCGCAAGACCAGCATCTCGCTGGTGCTGCTGATGGGTTTGTGGGGACTGGCGCTGATGTTCCTGTTCAGCTTCGTCAACCCGGACAACCTGGTTCGCGACAAGATGTACTGGTGGTTCGTGGTGCACCTGTGGGTGGAGGGCACCTGGGAACTGATTCTGGGCGCCCTGCTGGCCTTCGTGCTGATCAAGACCACCGGGGTCGATCGTGAAGTGATTGACAAGTGGCTCTACGTGATCATTGCCATGGCGCTGATCACCGGCATTCTCGGCACCGGCCACCACTTCTTCTTCATCGGCATGCCCGGCTACTGGCAGTGGGTAGGCAGCATCTTCTCGGCCCTGGAACCCATTCCCTTCTTCATGATGACCGTGTTTGCATTCAACATGGTGCAACGCCGCCGGCGCGAGCACGCCAACCAGGCAGCGGTGCTTTGGGCAGTGGGCTGCTCGGTGGTTGGCTTCCTGGGCGCGGGCTTGTGGGGCTTCATGCACACGCTGAGCGCCATCAACTTTTACACCCACGGCAGCCAGATCACCGCGGCACACGGCCACCTCGCGTTCTATGGTGCTTACGTGCTGGTGGTGATTGCCATGATCAGCTACGCCATGCCCACACTGCGGGGTCGCGTGGCCAACAGCCGGCGTGCCCAGAGCTTTGAGATGTGGTCGTTCTGGATCATGACCATCAGCATGGGCTTGATGGTGCTGGCGCTGACTGGCGCAGGCATCCTGCAAGTCTGGTTGCAGCGCATGCCGACCGACGGCAGCGCCATGTCTTTCATGGCCACACAGGACCAGCTGCGATTCTTCTACTGGGTGCGGGTTGCAGGTGGTCTGTTCTTCCTCGCAGGCTTGCTCACCTACCTTTACAGCTTTTTTGCCAAGCCAGGCAGCCAGGAGAGCGAAGCGCAAGGCATGGCGGGCATGCTGCCACAGCGCGTCAACGCATAAGGCAGAAACTGAGTGCCTGGCATTCCGTTCTACGCCGAACAAGGTCACGAGTGTGCCCTGTTTGAACATGCCTGGGGCAAGCAGTTGCCCTTGCTGATCAAGGGTCCCACGGGCTGCGGCAAGACGCGCTTCGTTGAACATATGGCAGCGCGGGTCCAACGCCCACTGGTCACGGTTTCCTGCCATGACGATCTGAGTGCGGCCGATCTGGTGGGCCGCTTTCTGATCGGCAACGGTAGCACGCAGTGGTCAGACGGGCCGCTGGCGCGCGCTGTGCGCAGCGGGGCCATTTGCTACCTGGACGAAGTGGTGGAGGCGCGCAAGGACACCACGGTGGTGCTGCACCCCCTGGCCGACGACCGGCGCATCCTGCCGATGGAGCGCACCGGCGAACAACTGGAAGCGCCGCCCGAGTTCATGCTGGTGATTTCCTATAACCCCGGCTATCAGAACCTGCTCAAGGGTCTCAAACCAAGCACGCGCCAGCGCTTTATCGCGCTCAGCCTGGGCTACCCCACGCCCGAGGTGGAACTGGCCATTGTGCTGGCCGAAACCGGGCTGCCGACCCTGCAGGCGCAGCAGTTGGTGCAACTGGCCACGGCCTTGCGCAGTCTCACGGATCAGGACCTGGAAGAAACTGCCAGCACCCGCTTGCTGGTTTCGGCCGGGCGACTGGTGGCCAGCGGCCTGTCGATGCGCCAGTCCTGCCACGCGGCGATTGTGAATGCCCTGACCGACGACGAATCCACGGCGCAGGCGCTGGACGAAGTGATGCGCGCCTTGTTTGGTGATGCCGACTGATCGGTCTTAAGGCGCTCTGGGCCGGCAGAACTGGCGCAGCATCACGCAGACCGGCTTCTTCCTGCTGTTTGTGCTGGCTCCGGCCTTGAACCTGCTGCGCTTTGATCTGTATGAAACCCAGCTCTGGTTTCTGGGCATGCGCTGGTCGCTCGGCATCGACGCCCTGGCCCGCGCTGAGATCAGCGCCGCAGGCGCTGCCATGCAGCTGCTGTGGCGCGCTTTTCTGCCCGGTATCGTGTTGGTCGCGGGCTTTCTGGCATTGGCTTATCGCTACGGTCGGCTGTACTGCGGCTGGTTGTGCCCGCACTTTTCCATGGTGGAGATGCTCAACAGTCTGCTGCAGCGCGCCTGCGGCAAGCTCAGCCTGTGGGACAAGAACGCCACCCCCCGCGCTGGCCAGACAGCCGATCCGCGCTGGTGGCCGCTGTTTGCTCTGAGCTGCGTGCTGGTGGGCTTTGTCTGGGCCATCACCCTGCTGACTTACCTGTTGCCGCCGG
>JBMOJJ010000545.1:0-1758 GCA_049315845.1 Rhodoferax sp. | reverse complement strand
GACCTGCGGCAATTGTCAATTTTGCACCAGCGGCCGGGAAAATCTCTGTGCCACGGCGCGCTTCACTGGCTATCAGATCAACGGCGGCTATGCCGAATATTGCGTGGCCGACGCGCGTTACTGCTTCCCCTTGCCCGACACCGACGATGCGGCACAACTGGCGCCACTGCTCTGCGCCGGTCTGATCGGCTACCGTGCCTTGAGCCTAGCCGGCAACTCGCGGCGAATCGGCATCTATGGTTTCGGAGCCGCCGCCCACATTATCGCCCAGGTAGCCAGGTTCCAGGGCCGCGAGTTCTACGCCTTCACCCGTCCTGGCGATAGCGCCAGTCAGGCCTTCGCCCGCAGCCTCGGGGCCACCTGGAGCGGCGGATCCGACGAAATACCACCGGCCAGACTCGATGCCGCATTGATCTTCGCACCAGCCGGAACTCTGGTGCCGGTGGCCTTGCGCCACCTGGAGAAGGGCGGCGGTGTCGTCTGCGCTGGCATCCACATGAGTGATATTCCGACCTTTCCCTATGCCATCCTCTGGGGCGAGCGCAGCATTTGCTCAGTCGCTAACCTGACCCGTCGCGACGGTCTCGAATTCCTTGACCTAGCGCCGAAGGTTCCGGTGGGCACCGAGGTTCATCGCTTTTCGCTCGGCGAAGCCAACGAGGCGTTGGCGCAATTACGGGGCGGAGATTTTCAGGGGGCGGCAGTGTTAACCATGAGCGCTCCGGCTTGACGGGTCCGCCATCAGCCTGTCGGACTTGGCCAGGTCGGATGCAAGAAGGAGCGGCTTGCAGCGCAAGGCACCTCCTGGAGGCCGCGGCGCTGATGCCAGCCAGGGCGTGATTTCAAGGCTTACCCTCTTTATAGACTTCTCGGTCGTTTCTTTGCAAGCACCGACCGACAGGCACTGCCGGATAAGGGCGAACGGCCTTGCGGGCAGGTTGCCCTTCTTGGTTACGTCCTCAGCGCAAGGCGAGGAGAACCCGTCGGCTGCCTATCAAGGCCAAGACTGGTTCCGAGCCTGCTATCGATTTTCTCTGCCACGCTAGGCCATTGAGGCTCCATCATCAACATGTGACCGGCCCGCAGAATGACGCAGGTTGAAACACCAATCTATCATCATACGGACGATCAAGCGCTAGATTTGTAGAAAAGTGGCCGCGAAGCCTCATGCGAAGGGCCTTTATAGCTCCTAAACCTATAACGTTTTGCGTCTTTTTTCCAAGTGCGATTTGAGTAGCCTGCGGGTGCCGGGTGCTGCCTGAGGAGTAGCGCAGGCATGGCGGTAGCGTTGCAACGTGCGTTGTGCCCGCCCTAACACCGTATCTGAAGGATATTCCCCGGACACCAGGCTACCAAAAGTGACGCCGGTGAGCAGCGCCATCCCCTGGCTGGCAAGCTCAGCGGTATAAATATGAAAGCGTCCCTGGGCCACGGCCTCCACTACGCTGGGATCGAGCATCAGGTGGCGGCGGTTACGCGCCGGAATCAAAACGCCCTGCAGTCCGTCCAGCCCCAGCAGTTCGCAACTGCGAAAGTAGCCCTCAATTTTTTCATTGATACCAGCTACGGGCAACATTTCCCCGTGCTGGTTGACGGCGCCAGTGACGGCGATCCATTGCTTGAGTGGCAAGCCCGACAAACTGGAAAGTAGGACATAAAACTCGGCGCACGAGGCCGAATCACCTTCTACTCCGCTGTACTCCTGTTCAAACACGACCGCTGCGTTGAGTGCCAGCGGTGCAATGTGGGCAAACAGTG
>JBMOJJ010000544.1:0-1758 GCA_049315845.1 Rhodoferax sp. | reverse complement strand
TCCGCCGTTGACGGGCTCTGCCCGGTCGATCTGGTAGGTGACGGTTGCGCCGGTGCGGCAGTCCTGTGCGCCCATGAAGTGGATGGCGTTCTCCCATCGGCCGCAGACAACATCGGTGTCATTGGTCGTCACAGGCATGATCCAGCCCTTGATGCCTGATGGCAGGGTCATCAAGTCTTCGACGCAGTTGATCTGCCAACCGAATTCACGACCCTGGCGTGCGATATCCAGTATCTCAGGGGTGGCGCCGGGGAAATTCTCTCGGTCGTAGATCGGCAGCCAAACCATGTGCGTGCCGGCATCGATCCATGCTTGAAAGCGCATCATCATGTCGGCATTCGCACCGTCAGTCCTGATCCATTGATAGTTCGGGTTTTGTGATGCATTCATCGTGTAGTCCTCCTGTTGGTTGCGTGGGTTGTAGGGGTTGCCGGTTTTCTGCAATGCCATTCGCAGTTAGCACCGGCGGGCCTTACGTGGCATGTGCTGCCTCAAACATGGTCCGGGGAGACCGCACCATGCCGGTGAGCGACGCATATGCCACGACTGCGCGCCACTCACACCTCAAGATCAATTCATCCAGTCATCACGCCGTAGGAAGTTCCTCTGCCAGCTCAAGTTCGGTTGGCTCGATCAAGGCGCGTGGAATGTCGATTTCGAACTTCATCTGGTCGGCGCTGTAGTTGGACTGATGCCTGGAAACCGTCGCCCGTGCAACGAGGTTCATGATGGGCACCAGGTGCTCTTGCAGTTCGATCTCCGCGACCACTGAACGGGCATGGAAGAAGTTGCGCTCGCTGTCTTTGATCGCTACCCTGAGTTCCTCCGTCCGAACCGCGATGCCGGCAAGCTTCATTTGCATGTCGGCCAGCGAACCCTTGGCCAGACGCAACTCGACCTCAATCTTGATCAGGGACTCGGGCACATTGAATTCACCCTCGGTAGTGATCAGCAAACTGGAGGCCGCATTCGTCTCGCTCAGGATGCGTGCTTCCAGATTGGCCACGCGTTTGCTGAGCTTGGCGATCAGTGCTTCAGTGACGTGGCCTTCCTCGGTGAGCGACCTGCGCTGCTCGAGCAAGCCCTTGAGCTCGGCCTGTGCCTGCTCAAATTGCTGTGGGCCCTGAGCTATCTTGCGCAGTGGATCGAGTTGAGATTCGATTTGCCCGATTTCGCCTTGCAGCGAACCGGCGCGGTTATAGAGCGAGGACATCAGCAGATGTTGGTCGCCCTCCTCTTTGGAGGTGCGGTATGAGTGATTGCCGGCAGCACTACGCATCTGCCAGTAGATGACTTTTGCGTCTTCATACTCGGCCTGTACCGCGGCAAGTTCAACCTGCTTGGCTTGGTGATCACTATCGAGCTTGTCGAACTTGGCTTTGACCGAGTCGTAGTAGCCGTTGGTCTTTTTGCGAAATGGGTTCAATTTCATGGTCTTTCCTTTCAGTTGTTGACGGGGCCGCGCGCTGCGATCAGGGCCAGAACCGCACGAATCAGCGGGTTACTGGCAGCGCCTGGTGGCAGGGTGGCGCTGGCATGCGTGGTTTGTTGAATTACCTGCGCGGACAGGTAGCGCTTCCAGATCGGATGCAGGGTTGGGGTGGATGGGTTACTCACGGTGTTCTCCATATCGAATGCCGCCCACTTGCTGGTAATTGACGCCGGGCGGCGTGGCGTTGAAACTTGTGGGTGTCGGACCTGGGGCGATGCGCCATAGGGCACCCTCCCGGCTGTGACCGCCAGGCGTGATCTCGATCC
>JBMOJJ010000543.1:0-1763 GCA_049315845.1 Rhodoferax sp. | reverse complement strand
CCGACCAGGCGCACGTCGTGCATGCCGGCAATCGGCATGATGGGCCAGACCTTGCCAAACAGGATGACCAGCAGAATTCCGGTCCAGAACACGGGCATCGAATAGCCCACCAGTGACAGCACCGTCACCACGCCGCTGACCATGCTGTCGGGACGCCGCGCAGCCCACACGCCGAGCAGCGTGCCCAGCAGCACGGCGCACAGCAGCGCTGTCATGACGAGCAACACGGTGGGGCCCAGGCGATCAAGGATCAAACCGGACACCGGCTGGTTGAAGGTGTAGCTCTGGCCCAGATCGCCGTGCAGGCTCTTGCCGATATAGGTCACGAACTGTGTCGCCAGTGGTCGGTCGAGTCCGTAGGCCTTGCGGATGCTGGCCATGGCGGCCTCGTCGGCGCCACCCATTTCGCCCGCAATCACCTGCGCCGGGTCGCCCGGCGCCGCGTGGATCAGGACGAAGTTGACGGCCAGCACCGCCAGCACCAGCGCCGCGGCCAAGGCCAGGCGCCGCACAACCGGCCAGAGCAAGCGCATCATGGAACGAAGCGCAGCACGGTGGTCAAGGTCTTTAGGCGCTGCGCCCGGATATGTCGGTCATCGCATCGGCCATGCCCCAGATGCCGCGCGGCGGGTTGACCACGTTGGCGCCGTAGACCTCGTTGAAGACGCCCTCGTAAACGAAGGCCACCGGGCAGTCGTCGACCACGATTTTTTGCATCTCTTTGTATTGCGCCTTGCGCTTGGCCTGGTTCATTTCCTTGGCAGCAGCGGCCAACAGTTCGTCGACCTTTGGATTGCTGTAGCTCTGCGTGTTGGACCAGATCACACCAGGCTTGATGTTGGAAGTCAGCCAGGTTCGGTGCACGCCAATGACCGGGTCGCCCCAGTTATAGGCGGCGTCCAGGGTCGCCTCAAATTGGTAGGTGGCAACGCGGCGCGCCCAGCTCGGGAAATCCGGTGAGACGCGCAGGTTGACAGCGATACCGATCTTGGCAAGTGCCGGCTTGAGATATTCCTGGATCGTCTTCATTTCCGGTACGCCCGGCATGCAATCGAGTTCGAGCACAAAACGATTGCCGTCAGCGCCTGGTTTCAGGCCCGCATCGTCGAGCAACTTGTTGGCCTTGGCCAGATTCAGGTCGTACTTTTCGACATCCGCGCTGTAGAACGGGCTGCCGCTGGCGATCGGGCCGGTAGCGGCCTTGTGCGCACCGCCGAGCAGCGAATCAAGAATGAACTTGCGGTCCATCGCAAAACTGATGGCCTGGCGCACGCGCTTGTCGGCAAGTTTGGGGTTCTTGGTGTTGAAGGCCAGCCAGGCCAGTGGGCCTACGGCCGGCGCCGTGCTGCGAACCAGCTGCGCCTTGGGCATCTTGGCGACGCGTGCAATCTCGCGCGGATCGCTCACACCCTGTATATCGATCTCGCCGCGCTCGAACGCCAGCAGCATACTGGCCGGGTCCTTGAAGTCCTTGATGATGATGCGGTCGAGTTTAGGCAGGCCTTTCAGGAAGAAGCGGTCAAACCGCTCCAGGATGAGGTGCTCGCCCGGCTTGTATTCAACCAGTTTGAACGGACCCGAACCGACCGGGCTGGCGTTGCGCGGAAGCACCTTGATGTCGGTGCCGTCGCCGAAGATGTGCTTGGGGATGATGGGTGTCAGCGAGGTCGACATCGCCAGCAGCACCGCCGGGTGCGGCTCGGACAGGCGCACGACCGCGGTGCGCGCGTCCTCGATCGTCACCGCGTTCACCGGCCCGTACA
>JBMOJJ010000542.1:0-1767 GCA_049315845.1 Rhodoferax sp. | reverse complement strand
GTTCTGATCCAGACTGGCGCTCGTACCCTGCTGCAGCAGAAACTCGGCCACATCAAAGCCGATGCCGCCAGCACCAATCACGGCAACAGTGCGACCCACGGGGTGATGATCGCGCAGCACGTCCAGATAGCCGCACACCTTCGGGTGCGTCATTCCCTCGATGGCCGGCAGTCGGGGCGTAACGCCTGTCGCCAGCACGATCTGGTCATAGCCGGCGCCAGCGAGTTCCTGCGCTGTGACCCGATGGTTCAGGCGCAATGTGACTCCGGTGAGTTCGATCTGACGGCGAAAATAGCGCAGCGTTTCATGGAATTCTTCCTTGCCTGGGATGCTTTTGGCGACATTGAACTGCCCGCCGATCTCGCTGGCGGCGTCAAACAGCGTGACCTCAAAGCCGCGCTGCGCGGCCGTGGTTGCAAACGCGAGACCGGCCGGCCCGGCACCAACGACCGCCAGGCGACCACCACGGTCAGCCGGTTGGATGCTGAGCAGCGTTTCATGACAGGCCCGCGGGTTGACCAGGCAGGAGGTGATCTTTCCTGCAAAGGTGTGGTCCAGGCAGGCCTGATTGCAGCCAATACAGGTATTGATCTCGTCAGCCTTGCCTTGCTCGGCCTTGCGCATGAAAAGCGGATCGGCCAGCAAGGGGCGAGCCATCGACACCATGTCGCAATAGCCGTCGGCCAGCAGTTGTTCGGCGACTTCGGGCGTGTTGATGCGGTTGGTGGCGACCAGCGGGATGCCGACCTTGCCCATGAGGTGTTTGGTCACCCAGGCGAAGGCCGCGCGCGGAACCTTGGTGGCAATGGTCGGGATGCGCGCCTCGTGCCAGCCGATACCGGTGTTGATGATGCTTGCCCCTGCCGCTTCGATGGCACGGGCCAACTGCACCACCTCGTCCAGGGTCGAGCCACCTTCAACCAGATCGAGCATGGAGAGCCGGTAGATGATGATGAAGTTGGGGCCAACCCGTTCCCGCGTGCGGCGCACAATTTCGACCGGAAAACGGATACGGTTCTCGTAGGAGCCGCCCCATTCGTCGTCACGCTGGTTGGTTCTCGCAGCGATGAACTCGTTGATCAGGTAGCCCTCCGAGCCCATGATCTCGACGCCGTCGTAGCCAGCGCTCTGGGCCAGGCCGGCGCAACGCACATAGTCTTCGATGGTCTGCTGCACCTGCCCGCTGTCCAGCGGGTTCGGTCGAAACGGATTGATGGGTGCTTGCAGGGCGCTCGGTGCCACCGAATCCGGGTGGTAGGCGTAACGACCAAAGTGCAGAATCTGCATGGCAATCCGGCCACCCGCATCGTGCACCGCCTGAGTCACCACCCGGTGCTGGCTTGCCTCCTGTTCGGTGGTCATTCGAGCGCCACCAGGCATGGGCCGGCCGCGGTCATTGGGCGCAATGCCTCCGGTGACGATGAGCCCGACACCGCCGGCGGCGCGCTCCGCATAGAACGCCGCCATTCGGGCAAATCCGTCCCTGGCCTCTTCCAGCCCCACATGCATGGAGCCCATGATGACGCGATTGGGGAGGGTGAGAAAGCCGAGATTGAGCGGCTGCAAGAGATGAGGGTACACGGGTGCTCCTGTTCAAGTACACACTGTAAATATTGTGAGAGGCTTTGCAGTTCCTGTCAACGAGACCAGAGGGGCAGCATCGCAGCCAGCACGGCGATGCAGTCCCGCGCCAGCTTCCTGGAGCGCTCGGGAGACCAGCCGCCGGACGGCTCCGGACTGGCACTAGCGTCCTTGAAGGGCATCTCA
>JBMOJJ010000175.1:0-7760 GCA_049315845.1 Rhodoferax sp. | reverse complement strand
GCCTGACACCGAGGCAGGGAAAGAACTCGCGGTCGACGATCAGCATGTGGCGCGCCACGATGTCGTGCGCCAGGCACTCGAACAGTTCGCCAAGCGAGACTGCTCCGGCGCGAAACCGGGTTGCCAGTCCGGTGGCCTTGTCCAGCAACGTGCGATGCAGTTGGGCATGGTCGGCCGCGCCGGCGTAGCCGGCGCCCGCGATGATCGCTTCTTCGTCCTGGAAGTGCCGCGCCAGATCGGCGATGAAGACATCGGCCAGGGCCGCCGGGTCCTGCGCCGCAGATTCGCCGAGCATCGCGCCCAGCAGCCGGTTGGCATCGCGAAACAGCGTCTGGTGCTGTCCATCGATGACCGGATTGCCGCTTTCGTAGCTGGCGCGCCAGACCAGTTGCACCAGTTTCGCCGGCGCTGCCTGGCCGCGCTGATCGGGCGTCAGGCACTCCGGCGCCAGCTGGACCTGGTTGCGACCGCCATTCTTGGCGCGGTAGAGGGCCGCGTCGGCGGCGCTCAACAGGCTTGCGGCGTCCTTGTAGCAGCTGTCGGTCAACGCGGCCACTCCCACGCTGATGGTGACCGTGCCCGACGCTGAATGGGCATGCGGCAGGCCGAGCGACTCGACCGCCTGGCGCAGAGTGTCGGCCAGGCCGTGGGCGGTCGTGCCGTCGGTGTCGGGCAGGATCAGCAGGAATTCTTCGCCGCCGTAGCGCGCCGCCAGGTCGCCGGCGCGCTGCGCCCCGCCCTGCAGGGTCAGTGCAACGCGTCTCAGGCATTCGTCGCCGGCCTGGTGGCCGTAGTGGTCGTTGTAGCGCTTGAAATGATCGATGTCTATCATGACCAGGGCCAGTGGCTGGCCCGAGCGCGTCGATCTGGCCCATTCACTGGCAAGGGTTTCGTTCAGGCGGCGCCGATTGGCCAGACCCGTCAACTCGTCGCGGGTCGCGAGAATCCGGTTCGTCTCGTCGGCACGGTCCTTGGCCATCAGCACAAAACCGATCGACAGCATCATCAGCGACATCAGCACACCCAGAAAGGTGAAGGTCTGGATCGGATTCGAATCCGTCAGCGAGGTCATCGCGGACACCGGGCCGAGCGCCGCCCCCAGAGCCCGAAGCAGCAGCATCACCGTCACCGCCAACAGTCCGGTTGCAAGAAAGTACTTGCCGCGCCCGGTCGTCTGTGACCGCCTTTGCCACATGAAGGACAGCGCCAGCATGGTCTGGGAGGCAAGCAGCACCGAGCCGGCGACGATGCGCAGGTTCGGCTTGTCGAGCAGCATGATCAGCGTCAGACCGAGCAGGCCGACCGGGCTCCAGAGCAGCCGGCGCGCTGGCGGCTGCCGGTAGAACTCGTACAGGCCTTCGGTGAAAGCGGCCAGCGCAACGGACAGCATCAGGTTGCCCAGAACGATGGACGCGAAATCGCTGACCCGGCCATGCTGACTGAACAGCAGGTAGCAGATCGAGTGCGCCGCCAGGCCTGCCGACCAATACAGCAGCCCGTCGCGCTGGGCCCGGTCGGCCACGATGCCGACCGACAGCGACAACACCGCACCGACCAGAATGATGACGAGGAACATGGTCGGGATGTGCGTGTTCATGGATTCATTTTGGCATAGCCCTTTCTTTGCGCATCGACCGCGCCTGCCGACGCCGTCCTGACTGCCACGATTGCATTTGCCGGCACAATCAAGACCCTATTCGAAGCAGAAGGAAAATCATGCGACGTTGGAATGGCTGGGGCGACAGCTCGCAGAGCGCCGAAGTTCCGGCCCAGGCGCTGGCCTGGCTGGCGCAGCGGGTGGGTGCGGGCCTGCCGGTTCGCGACAACTCCTTGCAGGAACTGCTGGCCGAGGTCAAGCCGTCGCGGCTGCCGGTCCACGCGCTGATATCGCAGGACCCGGCGGAGCGCTTGCGCGTTGGCCTTGGCGAGAGCTACCGCGACTGGATCTGTCGCCGCACCGGCACACTGCCGCCGCTGCCCGACGGTGTCGCCTTTGTCGAGAGCAGTGAGCAGGTGCGCGAGCTGCTGGATCTGGCGCAGAGCCGCAACTGGCTTGTCATTCCCTACGCCGGCGGCACCAGTGTGGCCGGGCACCTGGACTGCCCGATCAGCGAGCGGCCGGTGCTCTCTGTCAACCTGGGCCGCATGAACCGCCTGCTGCACCTGGACCCGCTCAGTCAGCTGGCGCGTTTCGGCGCCGGGACTTCGGGGCCGCAGGTGGAGGCGCAGTTGCGCGCGCATGGCTACACGCTGGGGCACTTTCCGCAATCGTTCGAGTATTCGACCGTCGGCGGCTGGGTCGTCACGCGCTCCAGCGGCCAGCAATCGCTGCGCTTTGGCCGCATCGAGCAGTTGTTCGCCGGCGGGCGATTCGAGGCGCCGATCGGAACGCTGAACCTGCCGACGCTGCCGGCGGCCAGCGCCGGCCCCGATCTGCGCGAGATCATTCTGGGATCGGAGGGGCGCTTTGGCGTGCTGACCGAGGTCGAGGTTCGCGTCACGCCGGTTCCGGAACACGACAGTTATCACGCGGTTTTTCTGCCCGATTGGGATCGCGCCGAGGCCGCCGTGCGAGCGCTGGTCCAGCGCAGGCTGCCGCTGTCGATGCTGCGGCTCAACAACGCCGGTGAGACGGTGGGCTACCTGGCGATGGCCGGGCATGCGAGCCAGATCAAGTGGCTGGAGCGCTACCTCGGCTGGCGCGGCTGCGCGGGCGAGAAGTGCTGGTTGACGATGGGCGTGACGGGCGAGCGACGCCCGGCCCGCCAGGCGCTGGCCGAGGCGCGGCGCGTGCTGCGGCAATTCGGCGGCGTCTACCTCGGCACCGGGCTTGGCAGCAAGTGGTCGGAAGGCCGGTTCAAGGGCCCCTACCTGCGCAACACGCTGTGGGAACAGGGCTATTCGGTCGACACGATCGAGACCGCCGTCGACTGGCCGCAGGTCAAGAAGCTGATGCTCGCGATGGAGGCCGCCGCGCATCAGGCCTTCGGTGACTTTGGCATCAAGGTCCATGCCGGCACCCACCTGTCGCATGTTTACGCACAGGGCAGCAGCATCTACTCGACCTTCATCTGGCCCACCGCGCCAGGCGGTTTCGAGCCCAATCTCGAGCGCTGGCGCCACTTCAAGACGCGGCTGTCGTCGGTCATCGCCGAACACGGCGGTACCGTCAGCCACCAGCATGGCGTGGGGCGCGACCATGCGGCATTCCTGCAGGTTGAAAAGGGGCCGCTGGGCATGGCGACGCTGGCTGACTTGTGCCGCCACTTCGACCCGAAGCGGATCATGAATCCGGGCAAGCTGCTGGCGGATGGAGAACAATGGGCGCATTAGCATCGACCCAGGCGCAGCAGCGCTCAGACCGCTTGGCGCGCCTGGCGCAGACGCAGTGGGACCTGCTGGTGATCGGTGGCGGCATCACCGGCGCCGGCGTCTGTCGCGAGGCGGCGCGGCGCGGCTGGCGCGTGGCGCTGGTCGAGCAGCGCGATTTCGCCTGGGGCACGTCGAGCCGCTCCTCCAAGCTTGTCCATGGCGGCCTGCGCTACCTGAAGGAGGGCGAGTTCGGCCTCACGCGGCATTCGGTGCGCGAGCGGCAGCGCCTGATGCGCCAGGCGCCCGAACTGATAGAGCCGCAGAGTTTCCTGATGGCCGACTGCCCGGGCCGCCAGCCCGGCCGCTGGTCGCTGGGCATCGGCCTGGCGATCTACGACTGGATGGCCGGACAGCGCGACCACCGCTACGTGGATCGCCACGCGACCGCTCTGCTGGCGCCCGGTCTGGCCCCCGGCGCAATGCGGGGCGCGACGATCTACCGTGACGCGAAGACCGACGACGCGCGGCTGGTCCTGCGCGTTCTTGCCGAAGCCGAGCGCGATGGCGCGCTGATCATCAACGACGTGCGCGCATCCGGCCTGCTGCAAGACGCCGGCCAGGTTTGCGGCGCGCGCCTGCAGGACGTGCAGACCGATGCCAGCCTCGAAGCGCGCGCGCGCGTGGTCATCAACGCCGCTGGCGTCTGGTCCGATGCGCTGCGCGCCGGCGTCGGCGGCAAGCCGATGCTGCGCCCGCTGCGCGGCAGCCATCTGGTGCTGCCGTACTGGCGGCTGCCGGTGGCGCAGGCGATCAGCCTGATGCATCCGCAGGACGGGCGGCCGGTGTTCTTCTATCCATGGGAAGGCGCGACGCTGGTGGGCACCACCGATCTCGACCATCGCGGCAATCCCGATCTCGAAGCCAGCATCAGCACGCAGGAGGTGCAGTACCTGCTGGCGGCGGTCAACGACCATTTTCCCGGGCTGGCGCTGGGCAGCGCGGATGTGGCCGCCTGCTACGCCGGCGTGCGCCCGGTCGTCGATGACGGCTCGGGCGATCCGTCGAAGGCGCCGCGTGAACATGTGGTTCTGAACGAAGCCGGCCTGATCACCGTGTGCGGCGGCAAGCTCACGACCTTTCGCAGCATGGCGCAGGACGCGCTGGCGCTGGCGGCGCCGCTGGCGGGCCTGAGCTTTGCGAGCGACGAGGGCGATGTCTTCACGCCGGCCGCCGCCTTGCCGGCGCATCTTTCGCCAGCGGTGCGCCATAGGCTGGCTGCGCGTTACGGATTCAGCGCTGCTGAGATGGTTGAAATGGCCGGCAGCGGCGACCTCGAGCCGGTTCCCGGAACCACCACCCTGTGGCTGGAGCTGCGCGTTGCCGCGGCGCGCGAGTCGGTGCTGCATCTGGACGACCTGCTGCTGCGGCGCACCCGGCTCGGCATCCTGCTGCCGCGCGGCGCGATCGACCACGAGCCGCGCATCCGCGCGCTGTGCCAGAGCGCGCTGGGCTGGGACGACGCGCGCTGGCAGGCCGAGGTCGCGCGCTACCTGGCGCTGATCAATGCCCACTACCGGCTGCCCGGGCCGGCTGCGCCAACGAGTCAACAACAAACCGGAATAACCCATGAGCGATGAAGTCCTGCTGGCCATCGACAACGGCACGCAAAGTGTGCGCGCAATGCTGTTTGACCTGCGCGGCAACGTGATCGACAAGGCGCAGGTCCGGCTGGACGACTATCAGTACGCGCAACCGGGATGGATGGAACACGATCCGGAGCAGTTCTGGCGCGCGGTCTGCGCCGCCTGTCGGCAGCTCTGGTCCGTCACCAAGGTCCAGCCGGGCCAGGTGCGCGGCCTGGTCGTGACGACGCAGCGCGGCACCGTGATCAACCTTGACAAGCAGGGGCGGGCGCTGCGCCCAGCGATCATCTGGGCTGATCAGAGGCGCGCGCAGGCGCGTGTCAGCTTTCCCTGGTGGTGGCAGGCTGCCTTTCGAACGCTGGGAATCCGGGACCTGGTGCGTTCCTTCGAGCGCGAGGCCGAGTCGGCCTGGATCGCGCAGAACCAGCCCGAGATCTGGGCGCAAACCGACAAGTTCCTGCTGCTTTCGGGCTACCTGAACTACCGACTGACGGGCGAATTCGTCGACGCCGTGGGCAGCCAGGTCGGCTACCTCCCGTTCGACTACAGGAAGGGCCGCTGGGCCGGCGAGAGCGACTGGAAGTGGCAGTGCCTGTCGATCCGGCCCGGGATGCTGCCCAGGCTGGTGCCCAGCGGGACCCTGATCGGCAAGGTCAGTGCCGCCGCGGCCGCGCAGACCGGCATTGCGCAGGGCCTGGCCGTGATCGCCGGCGCGTCGGACAAGGCCTGCGAGGTCATCGGCGCGGGCTGCCTGACGCCCGAGATTGCCTGCCTGTCCTACGGCACGACGGCCACCATCAACACGACCACGCCGCGCTATCTGGAGACCATACGCTTCATTCCGCCATACCAGGCCGCGATCGCGGGCCGCTACAACACCGAGGTGCAGATCACGCGCGGCTATTGGATGGTGAGCTGGTTCGCCGCCCAGTTCGGGCTCGACGAGCGGCAGCGCGCCGAGCAGACCGGCCAGATCGCCGAAGCCCTGTTCGATGAACTGATCAACGCCGTGCCGGCGGGTTCACAGGGGCTGGTGTTGCAGCCGTTCTGGAACCCCGGCGTGCGGATTCCCGGACCCGAGGCGCGCGGCGCGGTGATCGGCTTCAATGACTCGCATACCCGCGCGCACCTGTACCGGGCCATCATCGAAGGCCTTGCCTATGCGCTTCGCGAGGGCAGGGAGCGCATCGAGCGGCGCAGCAAGACGCCCATCACGCTGGTTCGGGTGGCCGGCGGTGGCTCGCAGAGCAATGCGGCGATGCAGATCACCGCCGACATCTTCAATCTGCCAACCGAGCGCCCCGCGCTGTACGAGGCCAGTGGGCTGGGCGCGGCCATCCTGGGCAGCGTCGCGCTCGGACTGCATCGTGACTTTGACACCGCGATCAAGGAGATGACCCGCGTCGGTCGCAGATTCGAGCCGATCGCGGCCAATGCGCAGCTGTACCAGGAACTCTACAGCCGCGTTTACCTGCGCATGTACGCCCGGCTGCAGCCGCTCTATCACGAGCTGCGCGACATCATCGGGCCGGCGGACAGTCCGGTCTGAGCTGGGCTGCCTGGTTGGCCGGCAGCAGCGCGCCGAGCTGGCGCCCCATTTCCGCGCCCAGCGCCTGCAGGCCGCTCAGCGGGCGCACCATGACCTCGAACTCCACTATCTTTCCATCGGCATCGAACCGGATCAGGTCAATGCCCTTGAGCGCCTTGTCGCCGACATCGGCGCTGAACTCGAGCACCACGCTCAGGCCGTCGTCGCTGGCCAACTGGCGGTGGTACTGGAAGTTGCTGAACACGCCCGCCACCGTGTTCAGGATCAGCGCCACCGCCTGCGCGCTGGCGTAGGGCTTGTGCGCCATCGGGGACCGAAACACGGCGTTGGGGTGCAGCAGCGCGCGCAGCTCACCGAGGTCGCCCTTGGCGACCATCGCGTGCCATTGGTCCAGGCCGGCGGCGGCGCCAGTTTGAAGTTGCTGCTTGATGCTCATGAATGTCTCCGGTTCTGTTTCTACAGCGCAACGGCAAGCTCGGTGCCCTGCTTGATCGCGCGCTTGGCGTCGAGCTCGGCGGCCACGTCGGCGCCGCCGATCAGGTGCACGCTGCAGCCGGCGGCGAGCAGGGCCTGCTGCAGCTCGCGCTGCGGCTCCTGTCCGGCGCACACGACCACGGTGTCGGCCGGAATCAGCATCTCGCGCTCGCCCACGCTGATGTGCAGGCCGTCGTCGTCGATCCTGCGGTAAGTCACCCCGGAAAGCATTTCGACCTCGCGGTTTTTCAGCGAGGTGCGGTGGATCCAGCCCGTGGTCTTGCCCAGGCCGTCGCCGACCTTGCGCGCCTTGCGCTGCAGCAGGAAGATCTTGCGGCTGCTTTTTTCTATCACCGGCGCTTGCAGACCGCCGCGCCCTTCGTAGCCGGTGTCGACGCCCCATTCGGCGAAGAACCTGGCCTGGTCCAGGCTCGCGCTGGCGCCCTGTTGCAGCAGGAACTCGGCCACATCAAAGCCGATTCCGCCGGCCCCGATCAGCGCCACCGTGTCGCCGACCGGCCGCTTGTCGCGCAGAACGTCCAGATAGCCGCAGACCTTGGGGTGGTCAATGCCCTCGATGGCGGGCAGGCGTGGTGTGACTCCGGTTGCCAGCACGATATGGGCATAGCCGGTGGCCGCCAGTTCTCCGGCCGTGGCGCGGTGGTTCAGCTTCAGCTTGACGCCGGCCAGCTCGATCTGGCGACCGAAGTAGCGCAGCGTCTCGTAAAACTCTTCCTTGCCCGGCACCTGCTTGGCGATGTTGAACTGGCCGCCGATCTCGG
>JBMOJJ010000541.1:0-1769 GCA_049315845.1 Rhodoferax sp. | reverse complement strand
CCAGGAGCCGCATGGTTTGACAGTGTGGCCGCAACCGGGTCGCTACTCACTGGGACACACGGGCAATCTTCGCTGAGCGCCACTCCGAGATACCGGCCCGGTAGCAGGACCGCGCCAGCTCAAGTTACAGCTGCAATCTCTTTCGCGCGGCGGCATACTCGCGCTTGAGCTGCGCCACATAGTCCGCTGTGCTCTGGATCTGCGTGACCGCGCCAATGCCCTGTCCACAGCCCCAGATGTCTTTCCAGGCCTTTGACTTGTCGCCGCCAAAATTCATCTTGCTCGGGTCGCTTTCGGGCAGCTGTTCGGGGTCCAGACCGGCGTTGCGGATGCTGGGAGCCAGATAATTGCCGTGCACGCCGGTGAACAGGTTGCTGTAGACGATGTCGTCCGAACTGGCGTCCACGATCGCCTGTTTGTAGGCCTCGGAAGCGCGCGCCTCCTGCGTGGCGATGAAGGCAGAGCCAATGTAGGCAAAATCTGCGCCGGCTGCCTGCGCTGCCAGCACTGCGTCGCCGGTCGAAATGGCGCCGCTGAGCGCCAGCGGCCCGTCAAACCACTGACGAATTTCCTGGATCAGCGCGAACGGGCTCTTCACGCCGGCATGTCCGCCCGCCCCTGCCGCCACGGCAATCAGACCGTCAGCGCCCTTCTCGATCGCCTTGTGCGCGTGCCTGTTGTTGATCACGTCATGCAGCACAACCCCGCCGTACGAATGGGCGGCGGCGTTGATGTCCTCGCGCGCGCCCAGGCTGGTGATGATGATGGGCACCTTGTACTTCACGCACATTGCCATGTCATGCTCAAGCCGGTCGTTGCTCTTGTGCACGATCTGGTTGATGGCGTAGGGTGCGGCCGGCTGATCCGGATGGGCCTTGTCATGGGCCGACAGCGCGCCGGTGATCTCGATCAGCCACTGTTCCAACTGCTCGGCCGGGCGCGCGTTGAGCGCTGGCATGGACCCCACCACGCCGGCGATGCACTGCGCGATCACCAGCTTGGGTGTGCTGATGATGAACAGAGGCGAACCGATGACCGGGAACGGCAGTTGGTTCAGGGGAACGGGCAGTCGGGACATAGGGGCCTCCAGGCGGTTCAGATGGGGACGCAATCAGAATGCATCCAGCGCCAGCGCAGTCACGCTGTCAGCGCCTTCAACGACGGCATCCCTGATGCCAGGCGCCTTGGTCAGCAGGTGGTCGGCATAGAAACGCGCGGTGCTGATCTTGGCTTGCATGAAAAGGGAATCCCGTCCCTGGGCCAGTTCGTCCTGCGCCACCAGCAAGGCGCGGGCCAGTTGCCAGCCGGCCATCAAATTGCCGGCCAGCATCAGATAGGGCACGCTGCCTGAAAACACCGCATTCGGGCTGGCCTTGGTGTTGCCCGCCACGAAGTTCACCACGTCGACGAATGCCTCGCGCGCTGCCTTCAGGCGCTTCGCAACTGCCAGCGCGTCAGCGCCGCCACTGGCCAGCAGCAAGGCTTCGGTCGCCTCGATCTGCCTGGCCAGCGCCTTCGCTGTCTGGCCGCCGTCGCGCGAGGTCTTGCGACCCACCAGATCATTCGCCTGAATGGCCGTCGTGCCCTCATAAATGGTCAGTATCTTGGCGTCACGGTAATACTGCGCGCAGCCGGTTTCCTCGATATAGCCCATGCCGCCGTGCACCTGCACACACAAGGAGGTCACCTCCAGACTCATCTCTGTGCTGTAGCCCTTGATCAGCGGCACCATGAATTCATAGAACGCCTGGTTCTGTTTGCGGCTCTCG
>JBMOJJ010000540.1:0-1773 GCA_049315845.1 Rhodoferax sp. | reverse complement strand
CAGTCCGCGCAACATCTTCCCCAGCAACATCCAGGGCATGCCGACCTGGTACGAGGCGCGGGTCTGCGAAAAGGGCTACGGTGGTCGCCGCGGCGGCGTTGACATGATGGTGGCGATGAACCCGCAGACCTGGGATCTGGACGTGGCCGAGATCCAGACCGGCGGCTACCTGTTCTACGACAGCACGCGGCCGATTCCGGAGTCGCGCTTTCGCAAGGACATCGAGATCATCGGCATACCGCTGACAGAGATCGCCAATGCCGCCTATTCCGATCCGCGCCAGCGCCAGTTGTTCAAGAACATCATCTACGTCGGCGCGCTGTCGGTGCTGCTCGATGTCGAGGCCGAGGTGTTCGAGAAGCTCTTTTCCGAGCAATACCGCGGCAAGGAAATGCTGCTCGACTCGAACGTGCGCGCGCTGCATCTGGGCCGCGACTATGTGACGCAGCACCTGAGCGCGCCTATCGGTCTGCGGGTGCGTCGGGCTGACAAGGTCGGCGACCAGATCTTCACCGATGGCAACAGCGCCGCGGCGCTCGGTTGCGTCTATGGCGGCGCCACGGTGGCGGCCTGGTACCCGATCACGCCCTCGTCGTCGGTGCCGGAGGCGTTCCAGAAGTATTGCGACAAATACCGGGTTGACGAGAACACCGGGCGCAGCAATGTCGCGATCGTGCAGGCCGAGGACGAACTGGCTTCGATCGGCATGGTGGTCGGCGCCGGCTGGAACGGCGCGCGCGCATTCACCGCCACGTCGGGGCCGGGCATCTCGCTGATGTCCGAGTTCATCGGGCTGGCCTATTTTGCCGAGATCCCGGTGACCATCATCAACGTGCAGCGCGGCGGGCCCTCGACCGGCATGCCGACGCGCACGCAGCAGTCCGACCTGCTCAGCTGCGCCTATGCGTCGCACGGCGACACCAAGCATGTGATGCTGTTCCCGGAGGATCCGCACGAGTGCTTCGAGCACGCGGCGGCCGCGCTGGATCTGGCCGATCGCCTGCAGACGCCGATCTTCGTGATGACGGACCTGGACATCGGGATGAACCAGCGCCTGTGCAAGCCCTTCGTCTGGGACGACAAGCGAGAATACGACCGCGGCAAGGTCATGACGGCGGAGGAACTGGAAGCCGGCAAGGATTTTGGCCGCTACAAGGACGTCGACGGCGATGGCATTCCCTGGCGCACGCTGCCCGGAACGCATCCGAGCAAGGGCAGCTTCTTCACCCGCGGCACCACGCGCGACCCCTACGCGCGCTATTCGGAGCGCGGCCCGGACTACATCTACAACATGGAACGCCTGCTGCACAAGTTCAGGACCGCGGCCGATCTGGTGCCGCAGCCGGTGCTGCGCAAGGCCGTCAAGCCAAGCAAGGTCGGGGTCCTCTATTTCGGCTCGACCAGCCCGGCCATGCAGGAGGCGCTCGACGTGATGACGGCCGACGGTATCCATGTCGATGCGATGCGCCTGTGCGCGTTTCCGTTTCCGGCCTCGGTCGGTCAGTTCATCGCCGGGCACGACCAGGTCTTTGTGGTCGAGCAGAACCGAGACGGTCAGATGTTCTCGCTGCTGGTCAATGAACTGGAGATCGACCCGGCGCGCCTGATCAAGGTGCTGCACTACGACGGCACGCCGATCACCGCGCGTTTCATCACCGAGTCGATTGAGCAGAAACTGCAACCATCGGCGCCTGCCGCACCGAGCAAGAAGAAAAAGGTGGCCGCATGACCTACCTCGCCAAACCCAAACTGCATCACCCCACGCTGACCACC
>JBMOJJ010000006.1:0-31345 GCA_049315845.1 Rhodoferax sp. | reverse complement strand
TGACCAGCACCGCCACCGACAGGCGCTTGATCGCGCCGGCGCCCTGCTGCACATGGCGGATCGAGCGGTCGAGCTCGTAGTTGGTGGTGCCGTCCTTGCGGCTGTTGACGGCAATGCCGGCCGAGGCGCCGGCGCTGGGCGCATCGGCAGCGGTCTTGGGCGCAAGCGGTGCGGCGGCGGCCTTCTGCTGGCCCTGGCTGGCGGCGACGATAGGCGCCACCGCGTTGCTGGGCGCCTGGTTGGAGAGCGCACCCGGCACGCCGCCCGGTGTGCTGTTGCCCGGCTGGCCTGGCTGGCCGGACTCGCTGATCTGCTGGCTGCGAATGGCGGCGCTGGCCGGATCATTGTTGGGCCGGTACTTCTCATCGGTGTTTTCCACCACCGAGAAATCAATGTCGGCCGACACCTGGGCGTGGATGTTGCCGGCGCCGACGATGGGCTGCAAGATGGCTTCGATCCGGCGGATATAGCCGTGCTCTATCTCCTGCGCATACTTGAGCTGGCTGGTGTCGAGCCCGCGCGCCTCGGCGTTGGCCGCCGACAGCAGGTTGCCGGCCTGGTCGACCACGGTGATGCTCTTGGCCGACAGCTCGGGCACGCTGCTGGAGATCAGATGCACGATGGCGCTGATCTGGCCTTCGTCGATCGCGCGGCCGCGATGCAGCGTCAGCACTACCGAGGCGCTGGGTTTCTTCTGGTCGCGCACAAAGAGCGAGGCCTTGGGCAGCGCCAGATGCACGCGCGCCGAGCTGACGGCCGCGATCGAGTTGATCGAGCGCGCCAGTTCGCCTTCAAGCGCGCGCTGGTAGTTGATCTGCTCGGCAAACTGGCTGGTGCCGAACTTCTGGTTGTCCAGCAGCTCGAAGCCGACCGTGCCGCCCTTGGGCAGGCCCTGCGCCGCCAGCCGCAGGCGCGCCTCCGGCACCTTGTTGGACGCCACCAGCAGCGCGCTGCCGCCTTCGGAGAACTTGTACGGGATGTTCATCTGCTGCAGCGAGGCGATGATGGCGCCGCCGTCGCGATCGGACAGATTGCTGTACAGCACGCCGTAGTCGGGCGAGCGGCTCCACAGCCACAGCGCGGCCATGCCGGCCACCAGCGCCGAGACGCCGATCATCAGCGGCAAGCGCGGGTTGGAGCGCCACGCGTCCAGCCATGACGTGGGGGTGGCGTTGGCATCCGTACTCATGCGGATGATTGTGAGAGAACGGGGTGACGGCTGATCGGCCGAACAACCGGGGGATTTGCCGTCTTTTGGCCTGATGCCAGCGGCCTGATGCTGTCGGCGGCGGCTTGGCCCTGCCATCTTCGCACCTGGAGAGCGCATCGACTCCGCCAACCCCCAACCAGCCCCGGGCCGTCAGGCGGGGCCGCGCAGCGCTGGATTGATTACCCAATCGAAGCGACAATACCGCTATGCGATTGAGTTCCGACCAAGTCAATGCCATCCGACGGACAGCCCATAGGATACTGGGTGAAGGAGTCAGGGTTCGCGTTTTCGGCTCGATGGCGCGGGACGACCGCAGGGGCGGTGATATTGATTTGCTGTTTGAAACCGACCAAGCGTTGAACAATCGTGCCAAGACGCTGTGCCAACTGTCTGGCGCGCTAACCATGGCCTTGGGCAACCGCAAAATTGACGTTCTGCTCAAGGACGCCGACACGCCGTCAGCGCCGATTTTCGAAATCGCCCGGCGCACAGGTGTGCCGCTATGAGCCTTCGCTATCTGCCGGAGTACCGTGAGAATGCATTGCTGGCACTGGACATTGAGGCAGAAGCGGCGGCGATCGGCTTGCTTAAGCCGCACACGACCTGACAGCCCCTCCCACTTTGGCGCTGGCATCGGCAACGGTGTTCAGGCTCAGCAGCGTTGTCCGCGCTGCCTTGCTGGGCCACTGCGCTGCAGCGCACATACGTCGGCAATGCTTGTGCACGGTCAGCAGGTTCTGAAGCAGTCCATCGTGAATTTAGTTACACTAAGTGCTACGTTCTAGTGTTCGAGGACAACCATGCACATATCCACACTTCGCGCTGCCGGGGGCTCCATTGCAGTGACAATTCCGCAGGCACTTGCAAAGTCCACTGGCTTGCACGCCGGCGACAAGGTCAGTTTTGAATTTGACTCCGGGTGTTTGATCATTTCGCCCCTGAGTCGGCGCAAGTACAGCCTGCAAGAGCTATTGGCCATGCAGGGCGACGAGCCGTTGCTGATTGATAAGGCATGGGACAACATGCCAGACTCGGGCCAGGAGGTGCCAGTTTGAGCCGCCGGGTCTGGCAGCGCGGCGACATCGTAGTGGGCAGTTTCGACCCCACGCTGGGCACGGAGCAGCAGGGGCGAAGACCGGCCATTGTGGTGACGCAGGCAGAATTGAACCGACTCGGCATGATTGGCGTTTGCCCCATCACCCAAGGTGGCATGGCCGCACGCAATGCCGGTTTCTCCGTCAGCCTGATGGGTGCCGGCACACAAACGACGGGGGTGGTGCTGGTCCACCAATTCAGGATGATCGACCCGTCGCAACGCGGGCTAACGCTGATCGAGCAAGCCCCTGATGACCTGGCGGAAGAAGTGCGGGCGCGGGTCGCGGCTCTGCTGGATTGATTGTCACCCAACCAAACATGACCGCGCCAATCCGCCCACTATCCTGACAGCCTCTGGCGTGCGTGCTGCGGCGTAGCAGTGTCTTTGCCTCGCCCGAGATCCCGCGCCGGCCCTTCCCAGCCCGTTCACCGTCCAAGGCCTCAAAGACCCCGCCCCAATCGTCCTGATCGGCCGAACAACCGGGGGTTTTGCCGTCTTTTGGCCGGATGACCAGGAATATGCGCTGCTACGCTTGAAGCCACAGTCAACAAGAGGATTGGCGCTGTGATATGCCAGGACAGCGGTGTTTGAACACCGGCCGCCAAGCCCTTTGATTGGCTCACTTTGACGGGCAGCACCGCAATCAAGGAAGAAGGATGTGAAAACTGGAAGAAACGGCGCTTGTCCGTGCGGCAGCGGAAGGAAATATAAAAGATGTTGCCCTGGCAAATTTGAAGGATCTGTCGCGCCAACCGGCACGGCGACATTGAGCGACCTGACACCCTCAGAGAGGAGCCAACTTGTTGCCCTGTTCAATGCCGGTCGCTGCGTGGAACTGGAAGGGCAAACGCGCTCATTGGTTGAGTGCTATCCGGAGTCCGGGTTTGCCTGGAGATTGCTTGGAGTATCGCTTCAATTGCAGGGCAAAGATGGGCTGCAGGCCCTGCAAAAGGCGTCACAACTCTCGCCCAGCGATGTCAGCTCGCACAGCAATTTGGGCCATGCCTTCCAAGCTTTGAATCGATTCGAAGAGGCTGTGGCAAGTTTCGGCCGTGCCCTGGGGTTGCAGCCTGATTCGGGCGAACTGCATTTCAACCTAGCAAATTGCCTGCAAAGGGTCGGCCGGGCAGAGCAAGCGGCGGCAAGTTTCCACCGAGCACTCTCGATCAAGCCAGACTACGTCGAGGCACTTTACAACTTGGGTAATGTTCTTCGCGAACTCATGAGGTATGACGAGTCTGTGGCGATCTTTCGGCGCACGCTAGCGATCAAACCAGACTTCGTCCAAGCGCGCAATGGTTTAGGCAATTCATTGCGAGATCTCGGGCAACTTGGGAACGCTGCGGCATGTTATCGCCAAGCGCTGATCATCAGACCGCACGACGCGGGAATAAATCACAACCTAGGCGCCGCCCTAGAAAGTCTAGGTCTATTGGTAGAAGCACGTGAATGTTTTGAAAGAGCTTACGAAATGGGGGCGACCGGCGACAAATTTCTCGCCGCACTGATGCTTCCGCCGATTATGGGTACCCGGCAAGAACTTTCGAAAGATCGGGCGCAGTTTGAGCAGAACGTCAACGCCTTGATTGAAAATCCGGTCCGGCTCGATGACCCCTTAACGCAAGTCGGGCGCACAAACTTCTTCTTGGCCTACCACGGACTGAATGACCGCGATCTACAGGTGAAAATCGCACAGATCTACGAGAAGGCATGTCCCGCGCTTCTCTATCAAGCGCCACATTGCAGTTTGCCTAAGTCGACCGCCGATTCAAAAATCCGAGTCGGATTCATTTCCAAGTTCATTCATGAGCACTCGGTCTCTCGATCTTATAGCGGGCTTGTGGAGGCACTTGCTGGCAATGAATATTTCAAAGTTACGCTAATCTCTAACAGCCACACTGATGTTCCCAATTTTGTGGATGGATATCCGAATTTTGCTGGTGAACGCGTCCATTTGCCGCTCAATCTGGGAAGGGCGCGGGCAATCGTTTCTGCTCTTCAACTCGATGTGCTCTGCTACCTCGACATTGGCATGGAGCCGTTCAGCTATTTCATGGCGTTTGCCCGATTGGCGCGGATACAGTGCGTCCTGGGTGGCCACCCTGTCACCACCGGAATCGGCAATATGGATTTTTTCATGTCCATCGACTCCATGGAAAGTGAGAATGCCGACGAACATTACAGCGAGAAATTGGTGCGTTTTCGTAACGGACTTTCCTATTTCGAGCGCCCCCCAATGCCAACCAGGTTCAAGACGCGCGAAGAATTGGGCTTTCCGACCGTGGGACATATCTACATGTGCCCCATGAAACTGCAGAAGATTCACCCCGACTTCGACCAAGCGATAGAGCGAATATTGCAGATTGATGTCAACGGTGTGGTGGTGCTGTTTCAAGATCATCAAGTTCCCAATTGGCACGTCATGTTGGCACAGCGTTTTGAGAGAACAATTTCATCTGATGTACGGAATCGAATTTTGTTCTTACCTTGGATTATTGACTATTTCGATTTCATAAGTGCCAACTTGGTGGCTGATGTCGTACTGGACCCCTTTCATTTCGGAATAGGATCGACGGTGATCGCCACCTTTGCCGTTGGGACGCCGATCGTAACGAAACCGAGCGATTTCTTGCGCGGCCGGGTCGGATTGGGATTTTGCAAGATGCTCGAGTTGCCGGAATGTGTTGCCGACTCCACCGAGGAATATGCCCGTCGCGCCGTTCAAATTGCTACCGATCCCGTGCTACGCCAAGGGATTCAAGCGAAGATTCTGGCAAATGGCAGTGCCATTTATCAAAATCTTCAGCCCGTTAGTGAACTGGTCGGATTCTTTGAAAATGCAATTAATGGTCTGGCCACATGAAAGAGTCAGCAAGGACGCCACCCATCTACGTGACGCAACCCTCGTTGCCGCCGCTGGAAGAATTCATCCCCTATCTGGAACAGATTTGGACCAACAAGTGGCTTACGAATGGCGGCCCTTTTCACCAGCAGTTTGAGCAGGCCTTGTGCAGCTACTTGAAGGTAAAGCACCTTTCTCTCCTCACCAATGGCACCCTCGGTCTTGTAACCGCTCTACAAGCCTTGCGCGTCAGCGGTGAGGTGATTACGACGCCGTATTCGTTTGTCGCAACCGCGCACTCCTTATTGTGGAACGGCATCAAGCCGGTGTTTGTCGATGTTGATCCACTAACACTCAACCTAGATCCTCACAAAATTGAGGCGGCCATCACCCCGCAAACCACAGCCATCATGCCGGTGCATTGCTACGGCCACCCTTGTGATGTGGGTAGTATTCAACAAATTGCTGACAACTATGGGCTCAAGGTGATCTACGACGCGGCGCACGCATTCGGCGTGCAAGACGCGGATGGCAGCCTGTTGAATCATGGTGATCTCTCAGTATTGAGCTTTCATGCCACCAAGGTTTTCAACACCTTTGAGGGCGGAGCCATCGTTTGTCCTGATGCAAAGACCAAACTGCGTATTGACCACCTTAAAAATTTCGGCTTTGTTGACGAGGTGACCGTGGTTGCGCCCGGTATCAATGGGAAGATGAGCGAGATTAACGCCGCCTTCGGGCTGCTACAACTCAAGGGCATTGAGACAGCACTACAAAAACGCAGGGCGATCGATACCCGCTACCGCAAGGGGTTATCCGGAACCAAGGGTATTGACTGTTTGTCTGCCGCAGGCGAAAGGGTGGCAAACTGCGCGTATTTTCCAATCCTGGTTCGCCCTCAATATCAGCTCAGTCGGGATAATCTATTTCAAAAATTGCAGGATAACGGCGTCATCGCGCGACGGTACTTCTACCCCTTGATCAGTGAGTTTTCCATGTACAGGGGACTTCCATCTGCGTCGCCTTCGAACCTACCAATAGCGACTAGAGTTGCCCGCGAGGTAATCTGCCTGCCGATCTATCCCGACCTAGCGGATGAGCGGGTTAATTTCGTTATAGGGCTGATTGCCGGATGACTGGACAAGTGAAAAGGCTTGCGATCATGCAGCCCTACTTCCTTCCCTACATTGGCTACTTTCAATTGATCGCAGCTGTGGACCAGTTCATCCTTTACGACAACATCAAGTACACAAAGAAGGGCTGGATCAACCGTAACCGCATGTTGCAGAATGGCAAGGAGGTAATGTTCTCGCTACCGCTGAAAAGCGATTCAGACTCTCTGGATGTCTGCAAACGAGAGTTGTCGGTAAATTTCAACCGGAACAAACTGCTGAACCAATTCAAAGGGGCGTATCGACACGCGCCGTATTTCGAGCAAACTTTGCCGCTGATAGAAGAAATCGTTCACCACCAGAATGCGAACTTGTTTCAATTCCTACAGCACTCGATCGTCAAAACCTGCAAACATTTGGACATCACTACTGAGATCAGGAACTCTTCCTGTATCGCCATCGATCACACGCTGAAGAGTCAAGGGAAAGTAATTGCATTGTGTCAAGCAATGGGTGCAAGCACCTACGTAAACGCGATCGGGGGGATGGAGCTGTATTCCAAAGAGATGTTCCAGACCCAAGACATCGAATTGAAGTTCATCAAACCCAGGCTGTTTGCATACCCCCAGTTTGGCAAACCCTTTGTACCGTGGCTGTCGATGCTGGACGTGATGATGTTTAACACGCTTCATGATGTCCGGGAACACGTTCATAGTGGCTACGCGCTGTTGTAAATCTATTCTTCACGTGACCTCCGATACATTCAACGTCATTGTCTGCGCTTCCGGCGGTGGCGGCAATTTCCAAGCGCTCATTGATAGTCGATCAGAGTTGGAAATCGATATTCGACTACTTGTAGTTGATCGACCCTGCGGGGCTATCGAGCGCGCGGTGAGGCATGGGATCCCCTATGTCATATTGGACTCGACCAAAGGAAGGGACGCGATGTTCGAGCTATTCGCACAGTCTGTTCCAGCGAATATCGATCTTGTCGTCTTGGCGGGATTCATGCCCGTCGTTCCTGCCTACATCTGCCAAAGATGGCAAGGCAAGATAGTCAACACGCATCCATCACTGTTACCTAAATACGGCGGGAAAGGGATGTACGGTGTGAAGGTACAGGAAGCGGTGATGCAGGCGAGGGAAGAGATGGCTGGGTGCACGGTACATTTTGTGAACGCAGGTATCGATGAGGGAGAGATCATTGTGCAAAAAGCCATCGTGATCGATTACAGCGAGACGCCTTGGCAATTGGGTGGACGCATCTTCAAGGAAGAGAATTTCTTGTTGGTTGAAGCAGTCAAGTTACTCAGGGCGAATTCCAAATTCTGATGGGAGTGGTGATGGGGTCCAAATGGGAAAAGATGGGGCTGTTGTTCGATCCGATGCAGGTAGCGGATAGACCAGTTTGGATGCTGAGCTTCGCGCAAGCGCCTAACGTGATTGTCTTTGATGAATTCGTGAGGGTGTATTTCTGCTGTCGTCCTGCCCCGGATTCCAATATGCAGTTCGTAAGCTATTGTGCGTTTGTCGATCTGGCGCGCAACGATCTGTTCCAGGTACGTGGCCTGTCGAAGCAGCCCGTTTTGGAATTGGGTGAGTTGGGCACGTTCGATGAGTTTGGAACCTATCCCGTTTCGGTAATGCGCGAAGGTAACGACATCGTCGCGATATATGGCGGATGGTCACGTTGCGAATCGGTGCCTTTCAATATCTCTTTGGGACTAGCACGCAGCATCGATGGCGGCGTGAGTTTCACGAAGTTTGGCTCTGGTCCTGTGTTGTCGCACTCTCCCGATGAGCCATTCGTGGTCACTTCGCCCAAGATACGCAAGTACGGTGATGCTTGGTATCTGGCTTATACGGCAGGCAAACGTTGGATATTGGGTGAGGCTGGTCGCCCGGAGATCATCTACAAATTGCGCATGGCGACATCGAAGGACGGGATCAACTGGACCAAACAGAACATCGATATCGTGGACAGTAAGTTGGGGAATGACGAGGCGCAGGCCTGTCCAGACATCTTCTTTGTCAACGGGCGCTATCACATGTTCTTCTGTTACCGGGAGGGGCTGGACTTCAGAGACAACCGCGCACGCAGTTATCGCATTGGATATGCGAGCTCGACGGACCTGAAGAGTTGGGAGCGCGACGATTCAATTGTCGATCTGGATATCTCGGATACCGGTTGGGATTCGGAGATGGTTGCTTATCCGACAGTGTTCGAGTTGGACGGTAGTATCTACATGATCTACGCTGGAAACGGCAATGGAAGGACCGGATTTGGGTTGGCAAGACTGATGGGAGAGTTGCGTTGATGCGATGGGAGAAGCTTGGCAAGATATTCGATCCAGCAGATCATGCACTGTCTGAGGGGTACACCGCATTCGCAAAGTCGCCGCAGGCATTGGTGTTTGCTGATTTCATCCGCATCTATTTCTGTGCACAGAAGAAGACCACCAATGGAAAGTATCTGAGCTGTCCGCAATATGTCGATTTCAACAAGAGTTTTGACCGTGTATTGCGACTTTCCACTGGGTCGGTCGTTGCGTTGGGATGTCTGGGTGAGTTCGATGAGCATGGCATATTTCCTATCAATGTCGTGCGACATGAGGGAAAGGTTCGGGCATATACCTCCGGTTGGAGTCGACGGGTATCCGTCTCAATCGACATGAGTATCGGGCTGGCGATCAGCGAAGATGAGGGTGTGCACTTTGAAAAATTCGGCCATGGCGGCCCGGTTATGGCGGCTAGCCATAACGAACCTTTTCTGGTCGGCGATCCTTTCGTGCAATATCTCGATGGGTCTTTCCATATGTGGTACATCTTCGGCTCGGCTTGGGAGCGCCCCACGAAAGGTGCCGATCCTGAGCGTTTTTACAAGATCGGGCATGCCACATCGGTGGATGGAGTGAACTGGTTACGCGACGGCAAGAGCATCGTGGCAAACAAGTTAAACAAAGAGTGCCAAGCACTACCGACCGTCTTCCATGTGGGTGGTTCTCACCACATGTATTTCTGTTATCGCAACGCCTATGATTTTCGTCAAGACACGAGCAACGCCTACCGTTTGGGTTATGCACGCTCGGACGACCTCATTCGTTGGCATCGCGACGACGCCCGGTCCGGCATCGATGTGACCGCAGGCGCTTGGGACTCTGACATGATGTGTTATCCGAACACCTTTGAATGCGATGGGACGATCTATATGCTTTACAACGGTAACGAATTCGGCAGGCATGGTTTCGGACTCGCCAAACTGGTTGGTATATGAGGTGACATGATGACGTCAAGAGACTTCAATAAGGAGATCGTGGATAACAAAGGGCGTTGCTATTTCTACGGTTTCGATTACGACGTAATGCATTCGTACATGATCAAGTCGTTTGAGCCTTTCTTTAAGAGTGGTAGCGTGCTCGAGTTGGGGAGTTTCGAGGGGCATTTCACGCAACGTCTATTGGCGCGTTTCGATGACGTAACGTGCGTCGAGGCGTCGAGTGATGCAATCGATGAGGCCAAGCACAGGCTAGGCAACAAGGCTAAGTTCATCAACGCGCTGTTCGAAGAAGTGTTTCTTCCAATGCGCTATGACAATATTGTGATGACTCACGTGCTGGAACATCTTGATGACCCGGTCTTGGTCTTGAAACGTGTTAACGACGATTGGCTGATGGACGGCGGCAGGCTGTTCCTGGCATGCCCGAATGCCAACGCGCCATCGAGGCAAATTGCCGTCAAGATGGGCTTGATCTCACACAACGCAGCGGTTACATCGGCAGAAGCTGAACATGGGCACCGATGCACCTACACCTTGGACACTCTGGAGCGTGATGCCGTTGCCGCCGGGCTAAAGGTAGTGCATCGCTCGGGCATTTTCTTCAAGGCGTTGGCCAACTTTCAATGGGATCGCCTGCTGAATACCGACATCATCTCTCCAGAATATCTCGAAGGTTGCTACAAGCTCGGGCAGCAGTACCCCGACCTTTGTTCCAGCATCTTCCTGATGTGCGAGAAAGGATGAACCATGGCTAGGAGAACTCTGATTTTTCCGGCAGGCATGCCGCGCTCGCTGGCTTTTCTGGAGCGAGCTCAGTCCGAAGGAAAAAGCGTGATCGGCTCATCTTCGCTAGGACACGACCCGGTGCGAGAACTCTACCCTGAGTGGGTCCGTCTACCCTACGTCACTTCGGCCGATTTCGATCAGGCGCTGCGACAAGCGATCGTCGAATACGCCATAGATGGAATCTTCACGCCCAATCCGGTTGTATGGGATTACCTAAATCGCAAACTGTCGCTTTCATTTCCCGGCATGACGCTGGTCAATGGCTCGCCCGTGGACGCCGAGCTTGCGCCTTACCGCAACGCTCTGCAGTTTGGACAGTCAGTGAAAACGCAGCCGCTGACAATTGCATCCTCAGTCCCACCACACCCGCCCGTTTCTGTCGTTGAGATAAGCTCCCTGTTTCATCATGCAAATGCCATCCCCGGAATGTGCGATCACGAGAAAATCCGGGCTCTGTGCGAAGTGTTCCGATACGCACCGGCGGGCGATGTTGTGGAAATTGGCAGTTGGTGGGGCAAGTCGGCTTTCGTCCTCTTGAGACTGGCCCAATGCTACGGTGTCGGGAAACTGCTTTGCATCGACCCGTGGATGAATGAACATCTGGTCCAAAACGATGAGAAAGGGCTGGTTGACCTAGTCCCTCTCGATGCAGATGAGGCATTTACTGTCTTTCAGCTCAATCTGCTGCCCTATGCCAACGGCGCGTTGAACTACCTGCGACAGCCGTCGGTCGAGGCGGCTATCGAATACCATCGCCGCCCGATTGTGATGACACCTACATTTGGCGAGACGACTTACACCAATCGGATTGCCGTGCTGCATGTGGACGGCAACCACAGCTATGGCAACGCCTCGTCTGACCTCGCGGCGTGGGCCGAATTTGTGATCCCTGGCGGCTGGATCGTTATTGACGATTACCTGTGGCCCTACGGCGACGGGCCCCAGCGGGCTGCTAATGAGTTATTGTTTGAACAGACGGGAAATATTGATACTGCTTTTGTCATGGGTGGCGCCCTCTTTATGCAACTGTCTTGATGGGTCAACTCGACCGCCGAAAGAGAGCCCGCTCGTGGAACTCTCGCATTTGTCGGTCAACGAACCCATGGTCAAGCCGACTTCGTACCGCAGGAATGATGTGACCGATGTAGGGACCGGCCGGGCTGACAGACTTTGGCATTTGGCGGACATCCTTGTTTGCCAAAATACGCAATCAGAGGCGGGATGGTTTTACCCTGGTCGCTTGATCGGACGAATAGCCGGGAGTTTTGTCATCTCTTGATGTGATGCAGAAGGCGGCAAGCTGTTACGCTCCCTGCTACCCGTCAAGCAGCGTGCGCCTCTAGCGCCATAGGAAGCATCATGGCAATATCGTCCGTCTCTCCCAGCTCATCGATCGAATCCGTGCTGGCGCAAATGCGCCAGATGCGCCAAATGGCCAAGGCCGGTGACGCAAACCCAGCCCAGGCGCCGATCGCGAGTACGGAGGTGTCGTTAAGTGGCGGCTTTTCCGGCGCGCTGAGGAAATCGCTCGATGCGATCAGTCAAACCCAGAACAAGGCCTACAACCAGGCACAGGACTTCGAGCTCGGCAAGCCCGGCGTTGCGCTGAACGACGTGATGGTCGACCTGCAAAAGGCCAGCATCGGCTTCCAGATGGGCGTGCAGGTGCGCAACAAGTTTGTTGCCGCCTACCAGGAAGTGATGAACATGACGCCCTGAGGCGCGGCAAGCCTGCGAACCGCGACCCAAAAAGTAAAGTAATTGAAGAAATCCCGGCTCCAGCCCTAAAGGTTTATCACGAACTGGCCGATAACCTCAATAACGATGGCGTACTCCTCACAAACCAGGTAAACGCAGCGTTTCGGCCCAAGGCCGAGTTCATCAACTTTTGCAGACAGGAGCTTCATCATGGGACAAGTCATCAACACAAACACACTCTCGTTGCTTACCCAAAACAACCTGAGCAAATCGCAATCCGCACTGAACACGTCGATCCAGCGCCTTTCTTCCGGCGTTCGCATCAACAGTGCCAAGGACGACGCCGCCGGTCAGGCCATCGCGAACCGCTTCAATGCCAACATCAAGGGTCTGACGCAGGCGCAACGCAATGCCAATGACGGCATCTCGCTGGCGCAAACGACGGAAGGTGCATTGAACGAAGTCAATAACAACCTGCAACGTATCCGCGAATTGACTGTGCAAGCCGCTAACGGTTCCAATTCGGCAGCCGACAAGACGTCGATCCAGGCGGAAATTAGCCAGCGTATGGCCGAGATCAACCGTACCTCGACACAAACCGACTTCAACGGCGTTAAAGTATTGAAGACCACTCAGAATCTGTCGATTCAGGTCGGCGCGAACGACGGCGAAGCAATTTCAATCGGGTTGCAGCAAATTGACGCGGGAACCCTGGGTATGGGTAACTTCAGTGTTTCCGGCCTGTCTGACCCCATTACCAGTTTCTCATTTGTTTCTGCTGGTGGTGTTACTTCCACGGCTGCAGTCAACATGAGCGCTGTCGTTACAACCAATATGTCTGCTGGCACGGTCACAGCCGATCTGAAGCTTCATGGTTATGGCGCCTACACCGATCCGACAGCTGTTGCGGCCGGCTACTATGCCAATTACGCCGTCGAGGACAAGGCAGGGAACCTGTACAAGGTGAGCGGCGGATCTTCAGTTACCACCGCAACTGGCGTGGTCGCTGCCTTCACCGCTTCAACCGCCGCTGCAATGACAACACAGGCAGGTTTGTACGCTACCGATGCAGCAGCCGGCCTGACGGCGACAGCAAATCCGTTGGCAGCGATTGACGCGGCCCTTGCCACGGTTGACACTCTGCGCGGTTCACTCGGTGCGGTGCAAAACCGTTTTGACTCGGTGATTTCGAACCTCGGCACCACGATCAACAATCTGACGTCCTCACGGTCACGGATTGAAGATGCGGACTACGCAACGGAAGTCTCGAACATGACCCGCGCGCAGATTCTGCAACAAGCCGGCACCTCGGTGCTGGCGAAGGCGAACCAGTCCACGCAAGGTGTGATGGCTCTGCTGCAATAAGGGCAAGAGGCGAAGGCCTATAGATAAGCCAATCGGGTCGAAACCAAAGACCCGATTGCGCTTTCCACTCCCGCCCAGTGGATTTCCAAGGCGTGAGTGCAAAGCGTTTTGACAGGAGAACGAAGATGTCGATCTCAGCAACACCGATTCGAGCGGACCATGCGGCACCAGTCGGCCACAAGGTTGTGCAGCCGGGCGTAGCCGCCAAGCCGCAGGCCGGGCTGTTGAATGCGCGCGCTGTCAATGTGCCAGAGCAGATGCTGAAGATGGCAGCAGCTCAAGCGGCCGCCGATGTGAAACAAGGCGAGACCGTCAAACTCAGCGCCGCGCAGACCGCGCAGTCGCTGCAGGAAATCAACAAGGTGATGGATGCGTTGTCGATCAGCGTGCAGTTCCAGTTCGACCCCGACATGGCTCAGCCCATCATCAGGGTGGTGGACCAGCAGAGCGGCAAGGTGATTCGGCAGTTTCCGTCCGAGGAAGTGGTCCGCATTTCCAAGGCGCTGGACAACCTCAAGGGCTTGTTGTTCGCCCAGGCCGTCTGACGGCAGAGCATGACCAGGAACTGACATGGCTGCGATCTCATCCCTCGGCATTGGCTCGAATCTGGACCTGACCACTTTGCTGGCGAATCTGAAGAGTGGCGAGCAGTCGGCCTTGGTGCCGATGCAGAAACAGCAGATCAGTTTCACTTCCAAGCTGACGGCTTACGGGCAACTCAACAGCGCGTTGAGCGGGCTGCAGACGGCGGCTACCGCATTGTCCAAGGCTGAGCTGTTTCAGGGCGTCAAGGCCAGTTCGAGCGACAGCGCAGTGCTGAGCGCGACGGCAAGCGCTAGCGCCGCAAGCGGCACCTATGCCGTCAACGTGACGCAATTGACACAGGCGCATTCTTTGGCTGCCGCCGGCGTTGCCAGCACGAGCGCGAAGATTGGTGCCGATGTGTCGACCACAGTGACGATCGACTTTGGCACCATTTCCGGCGGTACGCTGGGCACCGACGGCAAATACACGGGTGCGACGGTCTTTACGCCCCCGGCCGTGCCGCCTACGGCAGCCTCTATCACGATCGATTCAAGCAACAACACGCTGGCCGGCATTCGCGATGCGATCAATGCCAGCACCACCCTTGGCGTGACTGCTTCCATCATCAACGATGGTGATGCGACGTCACCGAATCGCCTAGTGCTGACGTCCAAACAGAGCGGTGAAGCGTCGAGCATGCGCATCACGGTGGCCGGTGATACCGCCATTCGGGATTTACTGGCGAACAATCCGGCGGGTGGCGTGCCAGCGGCCCAGTTACAGCAAACCGCTGTCGCACAGAACACCAAGCTGACGGTGAACGGCATTGCGGTGACCAGCGCGACCAACAGCGTGGCTGGCGCGGTGCAGGACGTGACGATGACCGTCAGCAAGATCGGCAGCAGCACCCTGACCGTGGCAAAAGACACCAGCAGCGTGCAGAGCGCGATCACCACCTTTGTCAACGCCTACAACAGCCTGCAAAGCGTCTCCAAGCAGCTCAGCGCTTTTGACACCACCAAGAAGACCGGCGCCGCTCTGCTGGGCGACTCGGTCTTGCGCAACATCCAGGTCGGCATCCGCTCTGCGTTGACCTCGCCGCAGACGGCCGACAGCACTGGCCTGACGATGCTGTCTGAAATTGGCGTCGCGTTCCAGAAAGACGGCACGCTGCTGACGGATGCGACCAAATTGACAGCCGCATTGGGCAGCAAACTCAGCGGTGTGGCCAACCTGTTTTCAGGCAACGCCGGCGTTGGCGGCTACGGCACGCAACTGGCGGCGCTGATCACCACCTATACCGACACCACCGGAACCTTGTCATCGGCCACCAAGGGCATCAACAGCAGCCTGGACAAGCTGAGCAAGCAGTACACGGCCACCACGGAACGGATCGACGCCACGGTGGCGCGCTACAAGGCGCAGTTCACGCAGCTCGACCAGATGATCAGCCGGATGAACCAGACCAGCTCGTACCTGACACAGCAGTTCGACGCGATCAACAACACGACAACCAAGTAAGGTGAATAGCATGTATGAACCCAACTCGATGGCTCGCAGCGGTGCCAGAACCTATGCACGGGTCGGTCTTGAAACGGGCGTGATGAGCGCCACCCCGCACCAGTTGATCTCCTTGCTGTTCAACGGCGCCAAGACCGCGATCAACATGGCGCGCCATCACATGGCGCAGCGCGAGATCGCGGCCAAGGGCAATGCGATCTCGAAGGCGATCAACATTGTCGAGAACGGCCTGAAGCCCAGCTTTGAAGCCGAGGCCGGCGACAAGGCGGGCGCGGCACTGGTGGCCAACCTGATGGCGCTCTACGACTACATCAGCAAACGCCTGCTGCAGGCGAACCTGCGCAACGACCCGGCGCTGCTGGACGAGGCCGACCGCTTGCTGGACAATATCAGCTCCGCCTGGCGCGAGATCGATCCGCAGCAGCGCCAGCGCGCGCTCAATGCGGCCAACGAGCCGGCGTCTACCCAATTTGCCAGAGGAGCCTGAGATGGGATGTCAAAGCGAGGTCATGCACTGCTACGAACAGATTGCGCCCATCACCGAGCAGATGCTGGTGCTCGCGCGCAGCGGCCAATGGGGCGAACTGCCGCCGCTGGAGACGCAGCAGAGCGACTACGTGGAGCGCCTGCGCTCAATTGAGCCGGCCGAGACGCTGAACGAATCGCAGGTGGCGCGCAAGTACCACCTGCTGAGCCGCATCACCGCGCATCAGGCCGAGATCAGCAGCATCGTGATGCCGCAGCTGATGGAGCTTGGCAAGATCATCAAGAACCTGGCGCAGCAGCACCTGCTGCACAACGCCTACAGCTGGACCAACGAGCCGGTCTCATGAGCGGTCTGACGCCACTGGTTGACACCCTGTTGGCGACACGGCTGGCGCAGCGCCTTGACCTGGTGCCGCTGAAGGCGCAGGTTGACCTGGCCGACCCGGGCTTTGCGAACCAGGTGGAACTGGTCAGCAACGACGTGCGCCTGAACTCGCGCGAGGGCCTGCAGCAGCAACTCGGCGTGGGCTCCGGTGGGCAGTCGGCCGGCTTGAACAGCGCACGGGCAGGCCAGGGTGAATCGGTGACGCTCAGCTCGGTGGCGCGCGCGCTGACCGCGATACTGGACCCGCCGAGCAAGCAGACGCCCGGCATTTTTGGTACGACCGCGCTGTGGCCCGATTCCCAGACCCCTGACACGCCCAAGCTGGCCGCCACGCTGGAGCGCACGGTGGCCGGATCGGGCCTGTTCTACGAGTCGCATCTGCAGCAGTTTGCGTCCGGCACGCGCACGCTCGAGCAGATCGCGCAGGAGCCGCAGGCGCGGCTCAATCAGGCGGCGCACCGGCCGGGCCAGACTGCCATGGCTTCGGACAAGGAAGCCGCCGGCCTTTCAGCAACGCGCTCCAGCATGGCGCCCGCAGCCGAGCCGAGCGGGCCGGCCATTCACCCCGGCGCCGCCACGCTGGTACGCCAGCAGCTCGAGCTGCTGGCGCAGCCGCAATTTCGCTGGTGTGGCGAGGCCTGGCCGGGCGTGCCGATGGACTGGCAGATCGAGCAGGACGAGGATCAAAAGGCAAACCAGGGCGAGGCCGATGGTGCGGCGCTGCCGCGCAGCTGGACCACGCGGGTGGCCATGTCGCTGCCCCGGCTGGGAGACGTTGAAGCGCGCCTGAGCATCAGCGGCAGCACGCTGCAACTGCGGCTGGCGGCCAGCGAGCGGGCGACGGTCAGCCTGCTGAACGTGGCCGGCACCGAGCTGCCCCAGCGCCTTGATGCGCAGGGCCTGCAACTGACCGGCCTGCAGGTTGTCGCTATGGCGGCCCAGCCCGCGGTGAATCCATGATGGAACAGCAGCAGGAAGACCGCACGCTGGCCGTTGCGCTGTCGCACTCGGCCAAGGACATGACGCCTATCGTGGTGGCCAAGGGCTATGGCGTGGTTGCCGAGTCGATCATCCGGATCGCGCGCGAAAACGGTCTCTACGTGCACTCGTCGCCGGATCTGGTCAAGCTGCTGATGGACGTCAACCTGGACGCCCGGATTCCCCCGCAGCTGTATGTGGCGGTGGCGGAAGTGCTAGCATGGCTGCACCATCTGGAAGCCGGACCCGGCACCAAGGACTACATCGACGCGATCAACCGACTGAATCTGAACTCCCACTGAATTGAATCCAGGTCATGAACGAGGAACTCAAGAATCTGCCCTATCTGACCCCCAATGAGGTGGCTCAGTGGATGATGGTGTCCCCGGTCACTGTGCGCGGCTGGTCGCAAAAGGGCCTGCTGCAGGCCGAGGTCACGCCGGGCGGGCATCGCAGGTACCGGCTGGAAGAGGTTGAGCGCTTTGCGCGCCAGTGGAATCCGGCCGGCAACAAGGGGCCGCTGCGCGTGCTGATCGTCGATGACGACCGCTCCGTGGTCGGCTTCCTGCGCGAGCTGCTCGAAGGCGGCAACTACCAGGTGGTGGTGGAGAGCGCGCACGACGGCTTCGAGGCCGGGCGCAAGGTCCATTCGTTTTCTCCCGACATCGTGCTGCTGGACTACATGATGCCCGGCATCAAGGGCAGCGAGGTCTGCCGCCAGATCAAGCAGTTGCCGGGGCCGGCCAATGTGCGCGTGATCGCGATGAGCGGCTATCTGAATCCGCAAACCGAGGCCGAACTGCTGGCGGCCGGGGCCGAATGCTGCCTTGCCAAGCCTGTTGACACCAACCGCCTGCTCAAGCTGATGGGATTGGAGAGCCAGTGAGGGGGAGTGCGGGAGTGAGTTCAAAAGGTCCGAAGAAGCGGGCCGAACGGGCCGACTACCGACGCCAAGCGGCGGCCTCCGGCGGGATCGGGCTGCGCCTGCAGCTCATGCTGACGGTCTCGTTTGCCGTTCTGGCGCTGGTCGTTTCGCTGCTGCCGACGGTGGACCTGGGCCTCGTACTCGGGTACTACTTTCCTATCCATGTGGTGCTGGAATTTCTTTCCGTGATGCTGGTGGTGCTGGTCTTTTCGACCGTATGGCACACGCCCGCCACCGAGGTTTCGGCCTCTTTCTTGCTGATCGCGGTCGCGCTGTTCGCTTCGGGCTGGCTTGACTTTGCGCATGCGATGCTGTTTCGGGATCTGGCTACAGTTGCCTCGCCTTTGGCTGCAGACAAGGGGGCCGCGCTGCTACTGGCGGCACGGCTGATTGTGGTGTTGACGCTGTTGGGCGTGGGCTTTGTGCCCCAACTGGCTCCGGCGCCAAGCCGGCTGCGGGTGAGCATCTTTTGCGGATTCACCGCGGTCTGCCTGCTGGTCGCCTCGCTGGTGTTCTTCCAGGGGGCCTCGTTGCCGGTGTTCCGCCTGCAAGGCAGCGTAGCGACAGGCCTGGGCAATGCGGTCGAGGGGCTTATCGCAGCGCTTTTTGCAGTCACGGCCTGGCGCGCCTACCGCTTGTCGCAGGGCTCGGACGACAAGGTGCTGTCGCTGCTGTTCGGCGCGGTCGCAATTGCGGGCCTGAGCGAGGTGCTGGTGAGCCAGCGGGTGGTTGTCAGCGATCTGCGCAACCTGCTCGGCCACGGCTACAAGCTTGTGAGTTATGGCCTTTTCTACCAGGCGATGTTTGTCATCTGCGTGAACCGACCGTACGAGAAGCTGACCGCGCAGATACTGCTGCGCCGCAAGAGCGACCAGACGCTGCGCACCCAGGCGCTGGCGCTGGACTCCACCGTGGCGCCGGTGATCCTGGCCGACCTGGAGGGCACGATCGTCTGGAGAAACCGCGCCAGCCTGGCGCTGCTGGGCAAGCGCGCGTCGGACCTGGAACCCGGGTCTTCGCTGTTTGCGGCGCCGGTCACGCCGGATCCGGTGGTGGCCGAGCGGATGCGCGCGACGGTTCAGGTCGGGGGCGTCTGGCAGGGTCTGGTTTACCTGAAGGACCAGCGCGGCCGCAGCGTCACGCTGGATCAGACCGTGACGCCGGTACGCGACGAGAGCGGCACCTCGCAGGGCTACATCTCGGTCGCGGAAAATGTGACGCAGCGCGAATATGCGCAGCTGCGCTACAAGCAGGTGATCAGCATGTCGGTCGACGGCTTCTGGATGGCCGACGGCGAAGGCCGTCTGCGCGAGGTCAACGAGGCCTACGCCAGGATGTCGGGCTACACGGTCGACGAGCTGCTGACGATGCACATCAGCCAGCTTGAATCGAAGGAATACCCGGAGGATGTGCAGGCGCGGATGGAAAAAATCACCCGGCTCGGCAAGGACCAGTTCGAGACCCGCCACCGGCACAAGCTCGGGCATGAATTCACGGTTGATGTTTCGGTTCTGTACGACCCGGTGCCGCAGCATTTTTATACCTTCGTGCGGGACCGGACCGAGCTGATCCTGGCGGCGGCGGCGAAGAAGGCGCTGGAGCGCCAGTTGCAGCAGTCCCAGAAGGTGGAGCAGCTCGGGCAGCTGACCGGCGGCATCGCGCACGATTTCAACAACAGCCTGGCCACCATCCTCGGATACTCACGGCTGGCGCTGGACCGCTTTGTGCCGGACAAGCAGAGCAAGCTGGCCAACTACCTGCATGAAGTCGTGGCTGCCAGCGAGCGGGCGCGCGACCTGATTGCCAAGATGCTGACCTTTGCCGGCACCCGCCCGAGCATCAGCACCGAGGTGATTGCGGCCTCGGAGGTGGTGCACCGGGTGGTGAACATGATGCGCGTGTCGATCACCTCGGGGATTCAGCTCAAGACCTGGATCGAGGACGAGATGTACATCTGCATCGACCCCAGTGAGCTCAGCCAGGTGCTGGTAAACCTGATCATCAACGCGCGCGACGCGATCGGCGAGCACGGCGTGATCGATATCCTGGTGCACCGGACCGAGGTCGACGGCGAAATCTGCGCGGCCAGCCATTCGGTGCTGTCGGGCACGTTTGCGGCGATCGAGGTGTCCGACACCGGCAGCGGCATCATGGGCGAGCACATGTCGCGCCTGTTCGACCCCTTCTTCACGACCAAGGAGGTCGGCAAGGGCACGGGACTGGGCCTGTCCATGGTGCAGGGCATCCTGCGGCGCTCGGGCGGCTATGTCGTCGTCAAGTCGCAGCCGGGGACCGGGACCTGGTTTCAGTTGCTGTTTCCGATTGCAACGCCGTCGGCAGCCAAGGTCAGCGACCTGAAGCTTGACACCGCCGCCCACCCTAGCACCGGGCAGCGGATCTGGGTGCTCGACGACGAGCCCTCGGTGGCGCGCTTTCTTGGCGAGTTGCTCGAGGAGTGGGGCTACCACGTCAGGCTGTTCAACCACCCGTCGCGCCTGCTGGCGGCGTTCGACACCGACAAGAGCGAGGTCGACCTGGTGATCACCGATCAGACCATGCCCGGCCTGACCGGCCTGGAGCTGGCGCAGCGCCTGCACGGCTTGCAGCCTGATCTGCCGATCATTCTTTGCAGCGGCTACGCCGACTCTGTCGGACACTCGGAGGCGCTGCGCTATGGCATTCAGCGCTACCTGATGAAACCGCACAATCCGAAAGAGCTGCGCGAGGCGCTGGCCGAGCAATTTGCAAAAAAAGAGGTCAATATTTCACAAGGCAAGATGGATTGGTAAAAATAAATTCGATTTAACTGAAAAATTCGATTAAATCGCTGGACACGATCATTTCGATTCGATACACTTACTTACGAAAATTACTTCTGAAGCGGTTTCAGACCCACCGACGAAGCAGAAATTTCAGGGTTGAAAAGGGGATACAGGTGGCGGGCCTGATCACTTTTTCAGCAAGCAAGTTGTCAAGCTAGGAGCACGAAATGATGGAAACCGGCAATACCAACGAAATCGGCGATCTGAATCTGGCCTACCTGCTGCTGGCGCAGCGGCTTGTGAGAGAGGACATTGCCTCGGCCATGTTCCGCATGGGCATGAGCCGGGAACTGGCTGATCTGCTGGGGAACCTGTCGCTGGCGCAAATTGTGAAGCTGGCAGCCTCGAGCCTGCTGCTGTGCCGGTTCAGGTTTGACGATCACCCGATTCTGTCGGCGCTGTCGCAGGACATGAAGACCATGACGCTGCAACAGGCGCATACCGCGATCCTGCTGTCCGGGCAGCCGGCCGCGGCGACCATGTGATGCCGGGCAGCGCAAGCCGCCTTCGGACCCGCAGCCCTTGCCGCGGTTGAGCTCATCATGACCAGCAAGAGCGTCATTCACGAGGCGCAGGATATCCAGCTGGCGATTGACCTGATCAATCTTGGCGCGCGCCTGCAGTTTCTGGAAGCAGAGACCAGCCTGAGCCGGGATCGCCTGATCAAGCTGTACAAGGAAATCAGGGGCGTCTCGCCACCCAAGGGCCTGCTGCCCTTTTCCACCGACTGGTTCATGACCTGGCTGTGCAACATCCATTCGTCGATGTTCTACAACATCTACCGCTTCATGATGACCGAAGGCGGGTGCACGCGGATCTCGGCCATCATCAAGAGCTATCGGCTCTATCTGGAGCAGATAGAGCTGCAGGGCAACGAGCCGGTGCTTGACTTCACACGCGCCTGGACGCTGGTGCGCTTCTTTGACAGCGACATGCTCCAGCTGAGCAGCTGCACGCGCTGCAAGGGCAATTTCGTCGCGCACGCGCACGACACCCAGAACAACTATGTGTGCGTGATGTGCCATCCACCATCGCGCGCCGGCAAGACCAGCAAGGTCAAGCCGCTGCTGATGCCGGCGCCGGCCGTCAAGAAGGACGACAAGGAGACGTCGACTTCATCGCAGTGGCTGGCGGAAGTGATGAAAGGGGTGCGAACCTGATCACAAGCAGGTTCGCGCATCGCCCTACTGGCCCATAGATCCTTCAACGAGAGAACATAGTGCTGGTCATTGTTGGTTACCTGATCGTGCTGGGATCCGTGTTTGGCGGCTATGTGGCTATGGGCGGGCACCTGGGTGTGCTGTACCAGCCGCTCGAGCTGCTGATCATTGGCGGCGCCGCGGTCGGCTCTTTTGTCGCCGGCAACGACGCCAAGACCCTGCGCGCGACGATGAAGGAACTGCCCAAGCTGCTGCGCAACTCCAAGAAGCACGACAAGGCGCTCTACATGGAGTTGCTGGCGCTGCTTTACGTGCTGCTTTCCAAGGGACGCAAGGACGGCATGATGGCGCTGGAGTCAGACATCGACGATCCGCAGAACAGCGCGATCTTTGCGCCCTACCAGGTGATCCTGCACGACGCGCCGGTGATCGAGTTCCTGACCGACTATCTGCGGCTGGTGGTGAGCGGCAACACCGACCCGTTCGAGATCGGCGAACTGATGGAGCACGAGCTTGAGACCTACAAGCACGAGGCCGAAGTTCCGGCGCACAGCCTGGCCCGGGTGGGCGACGCGCTGCCGGCGCTCGGCATTGTGTCCGCGGTGCTGGGCGTGGTGCACGCGCTGGCCTCGGCCGACCTGCCGCCCTCGGAGATGGGGCAGCTGATCGCGCACGCGATGGTCGGCACTTTTCTGGGCATCCTGCTGTCCTACGGTTTTGTGTCTCCGCTGGCAACCCTGATCGAGCACCATGTGGCCGAATCGCTCAAGGTCTACCAGTGCGTCAAGGTCACGCTGCTGGCCAGCCTGAACGGCTACGCGCCGCAGCTTGCGGTGGAGTTTGGCCGCAAGATACTTTGCTCGACCGAACGGCCGTCGTTCACCGAACTAGAGGGGCACGTTCGTGAGGTCAAGAACCGCTGAGGCGCGAAGCGCTGAACCGCCATGAGCGAAGCTGCACGCCGGATCATCATCAAGCGGCCGGTGCAGGCCGCCGGTCACCATGGCGGCGCGTGGAAGATCGCGTTTGCCGACTTCATGACCGCGATGTTCGCCTTCTTTCTGGTGATGTGGCTGCTGGGCAATTCGTCGTCGCAGCAGCTGGCCGGCATTGCGGAGCACTTCAAAATGCCGCTCAAGATTGCGCTCTCCGGCGGCAAGAAGAGCGGGACCTCGAGCAGCGTGATCCCGGGCGGCGGGGCCGATCCGATGCATACGGCCGGCGAGGTCAAGAAATCCGACCTAGACGCGGAGGATGTGAGCCGCTTGAACGCGCTCAAGGAGCGTCTGAACGACATGATCGAGGCCAATCCGGTGCTCAGGCAGTTCCGCCACCAGCTGCTGCTCGACATCACGCCCGAAGGGCTTCGGATTCAGATTGTCGACAGCCAGAACCGCTCGATGTTCGACCGCTCCAGCGCGGTGGTGCTGTCTTATATGCGGATCATCCTGCAGGAGATCGGCCCGGTGCTCAACGAACAACCCAACAAGATCACGCTGTCCGGACACACCGACGCGACGCTGTACCCCAAGGGCGACAAGGCGTACAGCAACTGGGAGTTGTCGGCGGACCGGGCGAACGCCTCGCGACGCGAGCTGATCGCCGGCGGCATGAACGAGAAAAAGGTGATCCGGGTGATGGGGGTTGCGTCCAGCATGCATCTGAACCAGGAGGATCCGCTGGCGCCTATCAACCGGCGCATCAGCATCGTCGTGCTCAATCACCGCGCGCAGGAGGAGATCGAAAGCGCCAATGCCGCAAATCCCGCCGCCAACCCCGCCGCGGCCGTCATCAAGCTGCCAACTGCGCTGCCGGATGCCGCGCCTGAAGCGGAGACGAAATCGCCTGCGGTCAAGACTGAAGGCCGGATCTAACGAACAAAGAGAGAAGCGCCCGAGATGGACATCAAGCAGTTTTATCAGACTTTCTTCGAGGAAGCCGACGAGTTGTTGGCTGAAATGGAGCTGCTCCTGCTGGGACTTGATCTGCAGGCCCCGGACAGCGAGCATCTCAACGCCATCTTCCGGGCCGCGCATTCGATCAAGGGAGGCGCTGCCACGTTTGGTTTTGTGGCGCTGACAGAGACCACGCATTTACTTGAGAATCTGCTCGACAAGGCGCGTCATGGCCAGTTGCTGCTCAGCAAGAAAATGATGGATGGATTTTTGGAGACCAAGGACGTGTTGCAAAAAGAATTGAGCGCTTATCGGTCTGACGCTGAACCCGAGCCCGAGATGGTTGAGCGGATTTGCGCAGTGTTGCGGCAACTGGCGCTGGAGGCGGGCGGCGCGCCTGCTGCCGTGCCGGCACCCGCTCCGGTCCAGCCACCGGTCGCTGCGCCGGTGCCCGCGCCTGCAGTGGTGGCGCCGGTTGCCGCCGTGGCGACAGCGGCGCGGGTGCTGAATGTCCGTTTTTCTGCGGTCTCGGAGAGCGACCGCAGATTGCTCAGCGAGGAGCTGGCGAATCTGGGCACGGTGCTGACGCAAACCCAGACCGACGACAGCCTGGCGGTGCGAATGGAAAGCGGCTGCGATGCCGATGACGTGATCGCGGTCTGCTGTTTCATTGTCGAGCTCGACCAGATTGACATCAGCGAGGAGGCCGCAGCCGCCGCAGCGCCCGCGCCCGAACCTGCCGCGGTTGCGCAAGTGCCGCCGGAAATCATCGTCGCCGCGCCGGTCGTGAAGCCGCCAGCCGCGCCTGCGCCGGAGGCCCGGATGCCCGAGAAGGCCGCCGCGGCGCCCGCGGCAACAGCGCCGGCGGGCAAGGAATCCGGTTCGATCCGGGTCGATGTCGAGAAGGTGGACCAGATCATCAACCTGGTCGGCGAGCTGGTGATCACGCAATCGATGCTGACGCAGACCGCTTTGATGCTCGACCCGGTGCTGCATGAGCGCCTGCTGAGCTGCATCGGCCATCTGGAGCGCAACGCGCTTGATTTGCAGGCCTCGGTGATGTCGATCCGCATGATGCCGATGGACTATGTGTTCAGCCGCTTTCCGCGCCTGATCCACGACCTGTCGTCCAAGCTCGGCAAACAGGTGCAGCTGGTCACAGTCGGCAAGGAGACCGAACTGGACAAGAGCCTGATCGAGCGCGTGATCGACCCGATCACGCATCTGGTGCGCAACAGCCTTGACCACGGCATCGAAAGCCCCGAGCAGCGCGCGCTGGTGGGAAAGGACCCGGTCGGACACCTGACGCTGCTGGCCCAGCACCGCGGCGGCAGCATCGTGATCGAGGTCCGCGACGACGGTGGCGGTTTGCCGCGCGAGAAAATCCTGGCGAAGGCGATCCAGCAGGGCATGGCGATCAACGAGAGCATTTCCGACGAGGAACTGTGGCAGCTGATCTTCGCGCCCGGTTTTTCCACCGCGGAGGTGGTCTCCGATGTCTCGGGTCGCGGCGTCGGCATGGACGTGGTCAAGCGCAACATTCAGGAAATGGGCGGTCATGTCGAGATTTCCTCGACGCGGGGCCAGGGCACGAGCATGCGGATCGTGCTGCCGCTGACGCTGGCGATCCTCAACGGCATGTCGGTCAAGGTGGGCAGCGAGATCTATATCCTGCCGCTGAACTACGTGATCGAATCGCTGCAGCCGCAGGCCAAGGACATCCACTCGATCGCCGGCGATGAACATGTGCTGCATGTCAGGGGAGAGTATCTGGCGCTGGTGGAACTGCACCGGATGTTCGAGATCTCCGACGCGGTGCGCGAGCCGACGCAGGGCATTGCGGTGATCGTGCAGACCGAGGGAACCCGCTTCGCGCTGCTGGTGGACGAACTGCTGGGCCAGCACCAGGTGGTGGTCAAGAACCTGGAGACCAATTACCGCAAGGTGCCGGGCATTTCCGCGGCGACGATACTGGGAGACGGCAATGTGGCCTTCATCATCGATGTGGTCGGCGTGCGCCGGACGGCGCGCGGGGCCGCGATCCTGTGAAGCCGCGCGCAGGTGACCCGGCTGCTGACGATCACCCGCTTTGGCGCATTGAACAGGTCTAGTTTTCCGCAATGATCAAGAAGATCCCGGTCGGTCAGCTCAAGCCAGGCATGTATGTCCATGACATGGACTGCGGCTGGATGGACCACCCGTTCCTGACCGATTCTTTCAAGGTCCGCAGCGAGAAGGATATCCAGAGGATGATCGGGTACGGCATTCAGGAGCTGTACATCGATTCGGACCGGGGCCTGGACGTCCCCGACGCGCCAACCCAGGGCGAGGTGGAGGCCGGCGTCAAGCGCGACATGGCCACCATCGTTGAAAAGGTCAGATCGATAGAGCCGGTTTCGCTGCAAGAGGAAATGGACCGGGCCAGGGTGGTGCTGGCCGAGGCCAACAAGATCATTGGCGAGCTGATGCATGGCGTGCGCCAGGGCCGCCAGATCGAGCAGGAGCAGGTCGACCCGGTCGTGCAGCAGATGTCGGAGTCGATCCTGCGCAACAAGGACGCGCTGCTGAGCCTGTGCCGTATCAAGGAAAAGGACAACTACACCTTTTTGCATTCGGTCAGCGTCGGCGCGCTGCTGATGTGCTTCACCCGTGCCTTCAGCCTCAGGCCGGGCGACATGCAGCTGGTCGGCGTCGGCGGCATGCTGCACGACATCGGCAAGACCATGGTGCCAGACCGGATCCTGAACAAGTCGGGCCAGCTGACGCCCGACGAGTTCATCACCATGAAGATGCATGTGGTCTATGGCCAGAACATCCTGTCGGAGTCCAAAGGGATCAGCCAGACTTCTTTCGACGTCGTCGCCCAGCACCACGAACGCTACGACGGCAGCGGCTATCCGCTGCGGCTCAAGGGATCGGAAATGTCGATCTACGGCCAGATGGCATCGATCGTCGATGTCTACGACGCGATCACCTCGGACCGCTGCTACCGCAAGGCGATGGACCCGACGGTGGCGATCAGGAAGATGTTCGAGTGGAGCAAGTCGCACTTTGACCCCGAGCTGATCCGGACCTTTGTCCGGACCATCGGCATCTACCCGGTCGGCACGCTGGTGATGCTCGAAAGCGCAAGGATTGCGATTGTCATCAACCAGGACGGCCGCGACCTGACCCGGCCGCTGGTGCGCGCCGTATTCGATTCGCGCAGGAATTGCTACATCACGCCGCAAGACATCGACCTGTCCAAGGCCCTGGGCGATGGCGGCGGCGACAGGATCGTCAGCCACGAGTCGGCCGCCAAATGGGCGATCAACCCGCACCAGTTCCTTTAGACCGCTGCGGACCCCGACCTCAGAACGATTCGTGCAGCGTCGCGCGCAGGCGGCTGATGGCCTGGCTGTGCAGCTGGCAGACGCGGGACTGGTTGACGCCGAGCACCGCCCCGATCTCGCGCAGGTTGAGCTCTTCGGTGTAGTACAGGCTCAGCAGCAGTTGCTCACGCTCGGGCATCAGTCCGATCGCGTCGACCAGGCGACGCCGGAAGTCGCCCTTGAGCAGTCTTGTCAGCGGCTCGTCGAGCATGCTTTCGGCCCGCTGGCTTTGGCGGTCCAGGAAGGTATTCTCCTGGTCGTCGCGATCGAAGTCCTCGTAGTAGACCAGCTGGCAGCCTTGAATTTCCTGCAACAGGTGCTGGTAGGAGGCCAGCGACATGTCCAGCGCGCGCGCGATCTCGCCTTCGGTCGGCGCGCGCCCGAGTTTCTGCTCCTGCGACTGGATCGCGCTCGAGACGCTGCGGGCCGATTGCCGCAGGCCGCGCGAGACCCAATCGTTGGCGCGCAGCTCGTCCAGCATCGCGCCGCGGATTCTCTGCGTCGCGTAGGTCTCGAACTTCGCGCTCTGGTCGTCCTGATAGCGGTTGGCGGCTTCGAGCAGGCCGAGCATGCCGACCTGGATCAGGTCGTCGAGTTCAACGCTGGCCGGCAGCTTGGCGATCAGCTGCAAGGCCAGGCGTCGCACCAGCGGCGTGTATTCCTTCAGCAGTTCGGTCGGGCCGGACTTGTCGATTTTTCCCTGGGCTGTGTACATGTTGATTCCTCCTGCCTTCTCATTGATCGTGGCATCTGGCTGTGGACGTCTGCATCAGTGCATCTCCAGCGCGGCTCTGGTTTCGTTGCCCTGCGTCCTGGCGGCGGGCGCGACGCTGGCCGGATCGCGCGACGCTGACCATGACCACTGCAGCAGGTCAGAGGCGACTTGATGAAAATCGATCGCTGCCGGGCTGGTCTGGAAGGCCTCGACAACAGTCAGATTCAGGCGCCGGGCCTGGACCAACCTCGGGTCGGCGCGCACCCAGCCGGCGGGCTCCAGCGTCAGCGCCAGATAGCGGCCGCTGGTGAGCGCCAGATTGGCCAGGATGCGTTGTGCCTCGCCCGCGTTGGTGGCGTAGTTGACCAGCACCCGCACGCGCTGCAGCGCGTGCGCGTACTGGAGCTTCTTGATGCAGGTGTAAGAGGCCTTGATCGAGCTCGCGTTCGGCTGCAGCACCACCAGCACGCTGTCGGCCTGCGCGGCCAGCGGCGACAGCGCGCCCTGCGCATCGAGCACGGCGTCGATCAGAAGCAATTTGCCCTTGCGTTGCGCAGCGGTCGGAGTCGGCCCGCGGCGCTCGTCGTGCAGCAGCACGTCCTTGCCTTTTTGCGCCAGCGCGGCGGCCAGATTCGAGGTGACGCTGCTCACGCCGACAGCCGGCCCGCTGCCGACCACGGCCAGCATTCTGCCCGGGCTGCGGGCCATCAGGTGGCGCAAGCCATCGGCTTGATCGGTGACCATGTTCTTCACTGCCGGCTCCTGACCTGGGCCTCGCCACCGGTCTGGCTCTTGAGCGCAGCGGCGACCTGGAAGGTTTCCTCCTGCGCGTTCTGCGTCAACACCTCGATCAGCTCCTGGCACTGCGAGCGCAGCCGCCAGATCGCTGCCGCGGCCGCCTGTTCGGTCTTGTGGCCAAGCGGCGCCGGCTGCTCGTCAAGGTCGGCTTCGCCGGGCACGAACAGCGAGCTGCGGCTGTTGGCCTGGAACACCTGGTCGATCAGCGCGTCGCGGTTGGCAACCATCAGGTTCTCGGGCACCTTCTGGCCGTTGGAGACGTAGTGCACCGGCAACTGGTGGCGAATTGCCATGTCGATCAGCACGCCGGGGTGCGTGGCCTCGTCGACCTTGGTGAAGATGCATCCCGCGAGGTCGTTGCTGTTGACCGTCCGCTCGCTGTGGCGATAGGCCTGCACGACTTCGTTCAGCGTGTCGCCGTGGCTGGATGCATTGAGCAGCAGCAGCCGCTTGACCGGCCGGCTCGAGCCGCACAGCATCGCGATTTGGTCGGAGACCGCGCGGTCGCGCTGGCTCATGCCGACGGTGTCGATCAGCACCATGTGCTTGTCGGCCAGATCCAGCAGCGCGCGCTCCAGGTCGGCCGCGTCCTTTACCGCATGGACCGTGACGCCCAGAATCTGCCCATAGATCCGCAATTGCTCGTAGGCGCCGATCCGGTAGCTGTCGGTGGTGACCAGCGCCAGCTTCTTCGATCCGAAACGCATCACGCAGCGCGCGGCCAGCTTGGCCGTGGTGGTGGTCTTGCCAACACCGGTCGGCCCGGTCAGCGCGTAGACGCCGCCCTGATCCATCATCGCGGCTTCGTTGTCAAGCATCGGCAATTGCCGCGCCAGTTCCGCCTTGGCGTAGTCGATGCCGCTGGCAAAAGTGTGGCCGCCGGGCAGATTGCCCAGGATATTCTTGGCCAGGCGGGCGCTGAAGCCGGCCCCAAGCAGACTGCGCAGCAACTGCCCTTGCAGCGGGTCGCGAGCTTTCTTCTCGTTCCACGCCAGGCCGGACAATTGCGCCTCCATCATTTCGCGCATCGAATGGATTTCACGCAGCACGTTGTCGTCATTGGCGACCGGTTCCGCTGCGACGGCAGGTGGACGCGCCGGCGCGGTCATCATTCTGGCCACCTGTTCCTCCATGGTGGCCAGGATTTCAACGCCGTTCGCAGTCACGCGATTGGACAGGATGATCGCGTCGGGTCCCATCTGCTCGCGCAACAGGCGCAACGCCTCGCGGCTCGACGGCGCGACGGCCCTGCAGGCAGCGGTGCTGACTTCCGTAATATTGTTCAAGCTCTTGCTCCAATCGTGGCAGTAACCTTGATGGTTCGGTTATCGGGTATTTCGGCGTGGGACAGCACCTTGAGCTGTCCCAGGTTGCGGCGCAGGAAGCGCGCCAGCAGCACGCGCAGCGGGTGCTGGACGACCAGGACCGGCTCCAGGCCGAGTTGAGTCTGGCGATCCATCGCCAGCTGGGCTTCGCGCAGCAGGCTGTCGGCCAGCCCGGGCTCGAGGCCGCTGCTGTTGCTCAGCGCCTGCAGCAGCACGCGGTCGAGCGAGCTGTCAAGCCCGATCACCTGCAGTTCATCGTTGCCCGGATAAATATGCTGGACGATCGCGCGACCCAGCGCCAGGCGGATCAGCGAGGTCAGCTCGGTGGTGTCGGAGACGGTGGGCGCATGTTCGGCCAGCACATCAAGGATGGTGCGCATGTCGCGGATCGGAACCTCCTCGTCGAGCAGGTTCTGCAGCACTTTTTGCAGCGTCGTCAGCGACAGCGTCTTGGGCACCAGATCCTGGATCAGCATCGGCGACTCCTTGCCGATGCGGTCCAGCAACTGCTGCACTTCCTGGCGACCCAGCAGTTCGGCGGCGTGCGCGTGGATCAGGTGATTGAGGTGCGTGGCCACCACGGTGCTGGCGTCGACCACGGTGTAGCCATAGATCTGCGCCTGTTCGCGCAGGCTGCTGTCGATCCAGATCGCCGGCAGGCCGAAAGCCGGATCCTTGGTCTGCGTGCCCGGCAGCGTCGCGCTGACCTGCCCCGGATTGATCGCCATCCATTGGCCGGGCGATGCCTCGCCATGGCCGATCGACACACCCTTGAGCTTGATCACATAGGCATTGGGCTTGATCTCGAGGTTGTCGCGGATGTGGACGACCGGCACCAGGAAGCCGATTTCCTGCGCGAACTTCTTGCGGATGCTCTTGATCCGTCCCAGCAACTCTCCGTTTTGCGCCCGGTCCACCAGCGAGATCAGGCGATAGCCGACTTCAAGCCCGAGCGGATCGACCAGCGCAACATCGTCCCAGCTGGCCTCCTGCTTCTCGTTCGATTCCGGCGCCGGCGCCGGCGCTTCGCTCACCGGCGTGGCGCCGACGGCC
>JBMOJJ010000539.1:0-1776 GCA_049315845.1 Rhodoferax sp. | reverse complement strand
CGAACATGGCGCTCTGGAAGCGCGCATACGGGCACATGTGTTTGCAGACCTGCTCACGCATGAAGCCGGCGTTGCCGTAGGTGGCAAAGCCGTAGAAGAAGGTCCAGAACATTTCCCAGGAGCTCATGCCCATTTGCACAAATTCCAGGCCGAGTTCCTTGATCGGGGTGAAGTAGCCAACAAAGCTAAAGCCGGTCCACAGCGCCACCGCGATCCACAGCAGGTGCTTGGCTCCCTTGCGGCTGACTCGCTCAAGGCTCCAGCCCTGGCTGTCGCGGCGCATGCGCGCCGAGCGGTCGCCCTCGACCATTTTCTCGATCCACAGGAAGATTTCGGTGTAGACGGTCTGCGGGCAGGCATAGCCGCACCACAGGCGTCCGGCCACCGCGGTGAACAGGAACAGCGACAGCGCCGATATGACCATCAGGCCGGTCAGGTAGATGAAGTCCTGCGGGTACAGGACCAGGCCGAAGATGTAGAAGCGCCGCGCGCCAAGGTCGAACAGCACCGCCTGGCGCTGGCCCCATTCGAGCCAGGGCAGTCCGTAGAAGATCAGCTGGGTCAGCCAGACCATGCCCCAGCGCCATCTGGAGAACAAACCGGAGACGCTGCGCGGGTAGATCTTCTGGTGCGAGGCGTACAGTGAGAACAGTTCCCCGTTCGCTTCTTCTTCGGCCACGATGGGGATGACTTTTCGGGGCGCCGGCTTCTTGTTGCTCAAACCTGATCCTTCATTTTTCAATACGTTCGATGCCGCCGTCAGCGCCCGGCGTTCTTCGCATCTTCATCCATCTTTCGCTTGAAAAAGGCGCCAAACCAGACCGCCATGCCGAGTGTGAAGGCGATCACCGCCAGACTCATCAGGCCGTAATCGGTGGTGAACAGGTCAGCAAGCATCTTCATAGGATTTTCCTTTTGTATTCAATTCAAACATGATACCCCCAAGGGTATTAATTGCTCTGACCTGCATCAACTGATATCGATTCAAAATGACATTTCGAGGTAAAGCTCGTCAGCCTCCAAAGGTATCGGGCATTTGCAGGGCCACGACCTCGCCGCGCGCGGTGGCCACGCCGTTGGCCAGCACCGTGCTTTCGACAACGACCTTGCGACCTTTGATTTCCTTGACACGGCCGCGAATTTCCAGCGTCCCGGTGATCGGCGTGGGCTTGAGAAAGTCCACATGCAGGGAACCCGTGACAAAGCGAAACTGCGGCAAGCTGTCCATTTCACGCCCGCTGGCCCGGTACATCGCGGCGGCCGCGGTTCCGGTGCTGTGACAATCAATCAGCGATGCAATCAGTCCTCCGTAGGCAAAACCGGGGATCGCCATGTGGTACGGCTCGGGCGTGAACCGGGTCACCGTTTCGTCGCCGTCCCAGAACGTCTTGATCCGATGCCCGTGCGAGTTTTGCGAGCCGCAACCGTAGCAGTGCGACACGTTTTCAGGGTAGTAGTCTTGAAAGGCTTTCATGGTTTTCCCGTGTTGAGTGAATCAGGTGGAACATCAGTTCGGCAGCCATCCGATCGCCCTGGACAGCATCAGCACCGCAACCAGCAAGCAGAACCAGGCAAAGGCCTGCTGCAGCTTCCTGGCGTCGAGTCTGCGCGCGATCTGCTGGCCTGCCAGCAGCGCCAGCACCGCCCCCGATGCAAATGGCAGCGCCACAGCCCAGTGCACCGGCTGTTGCAGCGCGGCGGCCGAAACCCCGCTCAGAGATACCAGCGCAATCACCGCCAGCGAAGTGACCTGAATGCTGCGGATCTCCAGATCGG
>JBMOJJ010000538.1:0-1778 GCA_049315845.1 Rhodoferax sp. | reverse complement strand
AGGCGGCCGCCACATCAAGCAGCAGAACCTCCAGACTGGAATAGTGGTTGTAGAAGTTGGCGGCCGTCACGCCAACTTCACGACACAGTCGACGCACCGTCAGACTGTCAATCCCTTCGGTTTCAATCAACCGCGAAGCCGCCGAGAACAAGTCCTCCGCCACGTTGCCTTTGTGATAGGGCTTACTGGTTCCTGTGGGTTTCTTCATGGGTGCGTATCTCCGTCAGCGCAGGGCCCATTATCGGTGATGCCACTCCGGCAATTCCCTCGAAAAGATGCCGATCCGTCGAATCGACGGACCGGCAGAAGATCTCCTTGGAGAGACTTTCACGGGAGACTCTGAAGCAGACCACGTCGGCCCAGGCTGCGCATCAGCGCGCCAAGTCCGAAGTCCCATGCGGGGATCTGGTCGCTGCGGCCGACGCGGTTGACCAGGCAACCCAGCTTCCCGCTTTGAATTGAGACGATGTCACCGAGTTTGTGAGTGAATCCGCTGCCCGCGACGTCGCGGTCCTGGGTCGGGGCAAACATGGTTCCGCAGAAAAGCATCAGACCGTCGGGGTACTGGTGCGTGCCACCCATGGCCTGTGCCACCAGTTCCAGCGGATCACGGCTGATCAGGCGCATGGAACTCGATCCGCTGAGGCGGTAGCCATCAGCGCCCTCAACGTCAAGCCGCAGTTCGGCACAACGGACGTCGTCGAGACTGAAATTCTGGTCGAACAGCCGGACAAAGGGGCCGATGGCGCAGGAGCCATTGTTGTCCTTGGCCTTGCCCAGCAAGAGCGCGCTTCGGCCCTCGAAGTCGCGCAGATTCACATCGTTGCCCAGCGTCGATCCGACGATTCTGCCCTGGCTGCTGACCGCAAGCACGACTTCGGGCTCGGGGTTGTTCCAGTTCGACTGCGGGTGCAGCCCGATCTGCGCGCCAGACCCGACCGCTGACATGGGCGGTGCTTTGGTAAAGATCTCGGCATACGGCCCGATGCCGACTTCGAGGTATTGCGACCAGATGCCGCGCTCGATCAGGAGCGCCTTCAGTTGCGTGGCCTGCTCTGAGCCTGGACGGACCCGGGACAGGTCATCGCCGATCAACGCGACCACGGCGCGGCGGATCTCCTGCGCTTGCAGCGCATCGCCGCGAGCCCGTTCTTCAATCACCCGCTCCAGCATGCTGGCCACAAACGTGACGCCGGCGGCCTTCACCGGCTGCAGGTCGCAAGGCGCCAGAAGGTGAATGTGCTGCGGATCGTGCGCATTTGCCTGGATCGTCTGCAGGCTTCCCAGGGCGGACCCCACCCCACTGCGGGCGGCAGCCACTGGATCGGGCATTTCCAGCAATTCACTGAGCGTGATGGCGATGGGAGCAAGGTCGAACAGTTCGCCATCGCGAACCACGACCGGCGTGGGTCCCGCCTGCGGACCGGGCAGCCAGACGCGACCCACCAGGGTGGCCCGGGCTGCGTCGGATGGAAGCATGCTGTTGGGTTCGATCATGGTGGTGCTTCCTGCAACAGGCGTGTGTCAATTCAAAGCGCCGCGGCCAGCTCTGTGCCCTGTTTGATGGCACGCTTGGCGTCGAGTTCAGCGGCGACATCGGCCCCGCCAATCAGATGCACCTTGCAGCCGGCTGCCTGCAAGGCCTCCTGCAGCTCGCGCTGGGGTTCCTGGCCAGCGCACAGCACAATAGTGTCGGCCGCGATCACCATCGGCCTGTCGCCAACGCGGATATGCAAGCCGGCATCGTCGACCTTGTGGTAGCTGACGCCAGAGATCAT
>JBMOJJ010000005.1:0-31438 GCA_049315845.1 Rhodoferax sp. | reverse complement strand
TGTTCTTCAGCGTGTTGAAGTCGCCGTTGTAGGTGTCGGTGATCTTTGGCGGGATATCTCCCTTGGAGATCCGGTCCACATAGCCAGCCGCCACGTTCAGCGGCCCGATCACCGCGTCCAGCGTCTTGTTGACGCCGGCCACGATCTTCTGGAAGTCGCCCTGGTGCTTGCTCGCATCCGCACGGGTTTCCAACTTGCCGGCCACTGCGGCTTGCGCCAGCACATTGGCGTCCGCCACCAGCGCATTGACCGAGTCAACGCAGGTGTTCAGGTTGTTCTTCAGCGTGTTGAAGTCGCCGTTGTAGGTGTCGGTGATCTTGGGCGGGATATCTCCCTTGGAGATCCGGTCCACATAGCCGGCAGCCACATTCAGCGGGCCGATCACCGCGTCCAGCGTGTCGTTCACGCCCTTGACGATGGCCTGGAAGTCGCCCTGGTGCTTGCTCGCATCGGCGCGGGTTTCCAGCTTGCCGGCCACGGCCGCCTTGGCCAGCATATTGGCGTCGGCGATCATCGCCTGCACGGCGGTCTGCATCGCACGCACCGAATTGGCCAGCATGCCGACCTCGTCCTTGCTGTTGACGTCAAGCTTGAAGCTGAAATCGCCGGCTGCCATCTTGTCAGCACCCTGCACCAGCTTGTTGGTCGGACCGGTGATGGAGCGCGTGATGAGCCAGCCCACCAGAACCGCCATCAATGCGGCCACTGCGCCCAGTATCAGAATCAGACGCTCGGTTGAACTGACCAAGCTGTCTGCGTCTTTGCCGGCCTGTTCCACCAATTCGGTCTGATAGTCGACCATTTCGATCACAGACTTCATGTAGTCGTTTTGTGTTTTGCGCAGATCGCCCTGCATCAGGAGAACGATGTCGGCCTTCTTGTCGGTCTTCAAAAGTTCCAGAAATTTGTCCTGATTGACGACGTAGGCGGCGCGCGCGGTTTTGATCTTGGCAAGCATTGCCTTGCCCTTGTCGCTCTTGACGCTCTTATCCAGGGCGTCGATCCTCTCACCGATGACTTTGCGCTGCGCCGGGATTTCGTCGATCGACTTCTGCTGCTCGACGCCGCTGTAGATGTAGGCGTTGCGCAGTTGCCGTGCAATGACGTTGATGGCATCGATGACGTCATTGGCCTGTACGGTCTTGGGGAACTTGTCCTGCACCAGACCTTCGATTTCGGTGTTCAGCGTGGCCAGTCTCGTATAGCTGACGGTGCCGATGACAAGCAGCAGAATCAGGGTGATGGCAAATCCTATCGCCAGCCTGACTCCGATTTTGAGGTTGTTCAACATGAAAGTGCTCCTGATTTAGTAGACTGAAATGGGTTCGATGAGGGTGAAGACGGCTGGAGGTGAGACTTGAATCGCAAGGGCCACCGGTGGCGGGTGTTCAGGCCGCCATCGCCGCGCCGCATTCAACGGGCCCAAAAAGGCAAGTCGCGTCGTGAGGGGGTTCATGACGGCTGCTTCTCAAGTGCCGGGTGGCCGACTGCGGCGGGCGCCCTTTCTTCGTTGTCGATGCAGCGTCGCACCAGCGACGGCACATCCAGAATCAAGGCCACATCGCCATTGCCAAGGATGGTGGAGCCGCTGATGCACCTGACCTGGTTGAACATCTGGCTCAGCGGCTTGATGACGGTCTGGAACTCGCCCAGCAGCGTGTCCACCACCAGGCCGGCTTTTTGCCCGGCGTGCTTCAAGACCACGATGTTTTCTCGTCGGGTCGGCTCGCCTTCGACCTCGAACAGCTCGCGCAGGCGGATGAATGGCAGCACCTGACCGCGCAGGTCGGTGTAGTCATGGCCCGGCTCGGCGGTGTAAGCCACGCACTCGTCGATCATGTCCAGCGGAATGGCAAAGACTGACTTGCCGACCTCGACCAGGAAGCCATCGATGATGGCCAGTGTCAGCGGCAGGCGCACCGTCACGGTGGTGCCGACGCCTTCCTCGCTGCTGACGCTGACGTTGCCGCGCAGCGCGGTGATGTTGCGCTTGACCACGTCCAGGCCGACACCGCGCCCGGACAGGTTGGTGACTTTTTCAGCGGTCGAGAAGCCGGGCTCGAAGATCAGCGCGTAGGTCTCGCTCTCGGACAGGCTGTGTCCGGCCTGAACCAGCCCGCGTTCGATCGCCTTGGCCAGAATGCGCTCGCGCTTCAAGCCGCCGCCGTCGTCGCTGACCGAGATCACGACCGAGCCGGAGTCGTGATATGCATCGAGCGTGACCGTGCCCTGGGCCGGTTTGCCGCGCGCTGCGCGCACTTCGGCCGGCTCGATGCCGTGATCCATCGAGTTGCGCACCAGGTGCATCAGCGGGTCGCCGATCTTTTCGACCACGGTCTTGTCGAGTTCGGTGTCTTCGCCCTTGACCACGAGCCCGATGTCCTTGCCGATCTCGCGCGAGACGTCATGCACCACGCGCTGAAAGCGGTTGAAAGTGGCGCCGATCTTGACCATGCGCAGCTGCAGCGCGCTGTCGCGCACGTCTTCGACCAGGCTGGAGAGCTTGGAGGCGCTCTCCTGCAGTTCGGCGATCTGCGAGCGCCGCGCGATCAGGTTGACGCCGGCGCCGACGATGATCAGCTCGCCGACCAGGTTGATGAGCTGGTCGAGCTTGTCGGCTTCGATCCGGATCGAGCGGCTCTCGGCCGCGCCCATGTCTTTGATCTGCTTTTGCTTGGTCAGCGCGGCCTGCACCACTTCGGGCTGCACCGAGCCTTGCTGGACAAAAATGGTCCCGATCGGCAGAGTCGGCGTGTCAGACTGCGCGTTCAGCGCCATGTCCAGTTCATTCGGGGTCAGGGTGCCGCATTGCACCAGCATGTCGCCCAGGCGCGCCATTTCGCCCTGCTGCTGATCGATCAGGTTGACGTACTCGGAAATCAGGCTGTGCGGCGGCAGGATCAGCAGGCGGCAGTCGTCGCGCACAAATTCAAACACGTTCTCGATCGCGTTCTTGTCGCAGCGGGTCTGAAAGGCGATTTCGAAACCGAGATAGCAGGTCTCAGGGTCCATCGCGTCGGCCGCCGGAAGTGCGTCCGACAGGGTCACGATACCCAGGATGCGGCCCATGGTTTCAAGGTAGCGGATGAAGGACAGCGGGTCCATGCCATTGCGCAGCACATCGGCGCCAAAGCGCACCGAGATGTGCCAGTGGTCCGCATTGACGCTGTTGGCGTCGATCCGCTTGACATCATCGGTCTCGGGTCGGCCCGCGGTGGTCGTCAGCGTGGCCTGGGCCGTGTCTTTCGGGGGCACATCGAGGTAGGCCCGCAACTGCGTGATCAGCGGCTCACCCTGCTGCGTCAACTCGGCACTGCCTTCGCGTTCACCCGCCGCCACCGCCTCGACCAGGCCGCCGATGTGATCGCAGCAGGCGAGCAGCAGCACGACAAGCTGGTCGGCTATTTTGAGCTTGCCGGCGCGAACCCGGTCAAGCACGCTTTCGGCGACATGGGTGAAGGCGACGATGTGGTCCAGACTGAACAGGCCCGAGGAGCCCTTGATGGTGTGGGCGGCGCGAAATATCGCGTTGACCATTTCATCTTTTTCCTCGGCATGCTCCACGCTGAGCAGGGCCGTCTCCATGTTCTCCAGCAGTTCACGGGCCTCGACGATAAACGTCTCGAGTGCGTCATCAAGATCCATTTGCGCCCCTTTTCTTGGTAGAGCCGGACTTGCGGCCTGCGCCGGCTCGGGAACTCACGAGCAGCGGGTCATCAAAATATGCGGCCAGGTTGAGCAGTTCGAACACTTCAGTCACCGCCGGGCTGTGGGCCACCAGCCGGAACTGGCGCTTCTCGGCCAGCGCCGCCTTCTTGGCCAGCATCAGCAGTTGCACACCGGCGCTGTCGATTTCGGTCACGCCAGACAGGTCGATCTCGCAAGGGGGCGGACTGGCCATCACGACCGGCTTGAGTTCCGCGGCGCGAAAGATGGTGAACTCACCCTCGATGCGCAGCACATTTTTCTCTTTCATGGCAGGCACAGTCGCGCGACTGCTCCGATAAGTTGTTCCGGCTGGAACGGTTTGACGACCCAGGCGCGGGCGCCTGCGGCCTGGCCCTCGCGTTTCTTGGATTCCTCCGACTCGGTGGTCAGCATGATGACCGGCGTGAACTTGTAGGCCGCCATCTGCTTGACGTTCTTCAGGAAGGTGATGCCATCCATCACCGGCATGTTGACGTCGCTGATGATCATGTGCACCTTCTGCCCGGTGAGCTTGCTTAGCGCGTCCTTGCCGTCGCAGCCTTCGATGACGTCATAGCCCGCGCCCTTGAGGGCGATTCCGACCACCCGGCGCATCGAGGCCGAGTCGTCCACAATCATGATGGTTTTAGCCATGGCTTCCTCTAGAAAAAACTGATCTCAGTGCTGTTGGACTGCTCAGCCTTGCCGCCCTGATGGACCAGGTGCTGATCGGTCATGACATAGGTTTCCTTCAATTCCGTCAGCAGTGACTGCGGATCGAGCGGCGCCAGTGGCCCGCCTTGTGCGTACTGCTGCTGCTGCTGCTGAAGAAACGCCGGCAGCCGTTCAATGTTGTCCTTGACGTGGTTCATGATCTGGCTGACCCGGTCCTGAAACTGCAGTTGCACCAGAGAGTCGTTGATCTCCGACTTGATGCCAATGCTCTCGTTCTTCAGCACCGTGCTGGAGCGCAGCAGCGCATCGGTGACGCCCTGGAAGTCCTCCAGCACGCCATGGATCGTTTTCTGCGCCGTCAGCATCGAGGCATCCTGGCGCTCGACCGCGTCCCGCACCACGCTGCAGGTGTCGACGATCGCGTTGCTGATGATGCCGACGTTGGCGGCGATGCGCCGGCCGGTTTCTCCGGACTGGCCCGACAGAACCCTGAACTCGTTGGCGACGACGGCAAAGCCGCGCCCGTGAACGCCCGAGCGCGCCGCCTCGATCGCGGCATTGAGCGCGAGCAGATTGCTCTGCTGCGAGATCTTCGCGACCTCGGCCGCCATGTCCTTCAGCTCCGAAGTAAAGCGGCCCAGGCCCTGAACTTTCTCGAGCATGCTGACCAGGCCCGTCATTGCGATTCTTTGCGATGAGATGACCGCGCCCAGCTTTTGTTCGCTGCGCGCGAACACCGCGACCAATCCCTTGTCGCTGTTCTCTATCGTCTGCGTTTCCATCGCGGAGGTGTGGACAGCGACGTCGAGCTTCTCGACAATTCCGCAGAAACGCTCCGACAGCGATTCGATCGCGCTGGCCATCTGCTGGCGGGATATTTCGATGTGCCCGCCCCAGACCGGCGCCATCTGTTCGCCGAACTGGATCTGACCTGCAAGGTAGCCTTCAACCGCCTTCAGCAACCGGGTCTCTCTGGCCGCGATATGCTGGCCGGCCAGAACCGCGGCCACAAGCATCAGGCAGGCCAGTGTGCCGGCCAGCCAGGTCAGGCCGCTGCTCACCAGAATGGCGGCGACGCCAGCCAGACCCAGGGCGGCCGGGTAATACTGCAGCGGTACAGGCCGTTTCGTGGAACTCAATCAGATTCTCCGGTACGGTAGGCGAAGACGCCGCTTCGCGCGTCTCCTCGATCAGGTATCTTCTGACTTTCCCGCTTCGACGATCTACCGAAAAGAAGTGATTTAGGGCTTCTCTTTGCGCACTGCATGGCTGATCGACCGCAGCCGTGCGGCACATGGCCCCTGTTGCGGACGCGCGGTGCTGCTGAATCAGCGTCAGCTATCGCGTTCTGACCTGCATGCCAGGAGGGCACTTGGCCCGGGGGCTGGCGGACACCGGCTTGCCAGGCCTACTCGCGCAGCAGCCTGACGCCGGTCAGACGTGTCAAGGTGTCATAGATTTCCTTGAACTGGTAAGGCTTGTGGACGATACCGTCCATGCCCGCCGCCGCGATCGAATCCTGGTCCTCCTGCAAGACTGAGGCTGTGACGGCCACGATCTTGACTTCCTTGCCGCCGGCCAATGCGCGTATCTGCCCGGTCGCCTGGATGCCATCGAGCACCGGCATCCGGATGTCCATCCATATCAGGTGCGGCTGCCACTGCGCAAACATCTCCACCCCTTCCTGGCCGTTCCTGGCCACGCGCAGTTGCAGGCCGGGGAGATCCAGCAACTCGCCCAGCAGCATGGAGTTTTCAATCTGGTCTTCGACGATCAGAATCCGGCAGTCGTTCTGACCGGGCGCCAATCCCACGATCCGGCCCTGCCTGGGCTTGGCAGCTTCAGGCTCGACCGACTCGACGCAATCGACCGGCAACTCAACGCGGAACACCGATCCCTTGCCCGGAGTACTGTGCAGGCTGATGCGCCCGCCCATCAGCCGCACGTAGTTCTGGGTGATCGCCAGCCCCAGTCCGGTTCCCTGCGGTGTCTTGCCGCCGATTTGCACAAAGGGCTGGAATATCTTCGCCTGGTCGCCAGCGCTGATGCCGATGCCGCTGTCCTCGACCTCGAACACCAGCAACTGCTGCGAGCCCTCGCCCGGCACCGCCTTGACGCGCAGGGCCACTGCGCCCTGTTCGGTGAACTTGATCGCGTTGCCAATCAGGTTGATGAGCGTCTGCCTCAGCTTTGAAGCGTCGGTGCTGACGAAGCGCGGGACCCTGGAGGACTGGGTCAGCGTCAGTTCCAGATTCTTGATTTCGGCGCGCATGCGCATCAGATCAGTGACCTCGCGCACCAGCTCGTCCAGATTGAAACTGGTCCTGTCCGCGCGCAGGCCGCCAGAGTCGATCTTCGCCATGTCCAGCACTTCATTGATCAGTTCGAGCAGGTGCTCGCCGCTTCTGCAGATGATGTTGAGCGTTGCGCGCTGCTTCGTGGAGGTTTCCGGGCTTTCCCGCATCAGGTTGGAAAAGCCCAGGATCGCGTTCAGCGGGGTGCGGATTTCATGGCTCATATTGGCCAGGAACGCGCTCTTGGCAACATTGGCGGTTTCGGCGGCACTTCGGGCCTGCGCCAAAGCAAGCTCGGTGCGTCTTTGCGTGGCAATAGCCCACAGGTCGTTGCCGATCAGCTGCAGCTCCCTGACATCCGATTCGTCGTAATCGGTCTCCTTGTTGCCCACCCCCATCAGCAAGCGGACTTTGGAGTCCTCGATCACCGGCACGCCGATGTGGCGAATCAGGTGGGCGTGGCCCTCGGGGTAGCCTTTGCGCTCGGCCATGGCCTGGTAATCGTTGTGGATCACCGGGCGACGAAAGCGCACCGTGTCGGCCCAGACGCCGGCGGCCGAGACCGGGTAATGGTTGTCGTGGACTGCGGTGCAGTGCCTGAGCGTGCCTTCTGACCAGGTGAACAGTGACAGCGTTTCCTGGTCCTCGTTGACGAAATGCAGGTAGCCGATCTGGCTGGCGGTCAGTCGCACCGCTTCTTCGATGCCGAACTGCAGAATTTCACGCTCTTCCATACCGCGCGCCTTCTGGCTCATCGCCAGCATCGCGGTCATCCGCTGATCGCTGACCTTGAGGCTGCGGTTGGACGCTTCCAGCTTCTCGGTCCTCTCCTGCACCATTTCCTCCAGGTGCTGGCGATGACGTTCCAGTTCAAGCTCGCGCTGCTCGAGCTTGCCCAGCATCTCGTTGAAGTGGCGAGCCAGTGTGGCCGCCTCGTCGTCACCACGGAGTTCAACGCGCAACGCCGGCCGCCCCGACGCAATCGCCTCGGCCACTTTCTGGATCGCGGACAGCCGGCCTGTCAGGTAGCTGCCGGCCAGCAGCGCCAGCAGCGCGCTGAGCCCGGTCGCCGCCAGCGCAAGGTAGACGCCGTCCCGCGCCGCCTGCTCCAGCCTGGCATTCAGGGTTTGGGTCCCCAGGCCGATCCGCACCCAGCCGATGTGCCGACCCCCCAGCGTGACAGGACTGGCCACATCGGCAACATGGCCCCCCGCCTGCAAAAACTCGGTGGCGGCTTTCTTCGGCAGATCCAGCAGATACAGCCGGCGTTTGGTCGGGTCGCTGTGGGCCAGTATCTGCCCTTTGATGTCAAGCACGACCGCGTGCCGCAGATCCGGATAGAGCGCGAGCCCGTTGATGATGTCCTGCAAGCCGCCGTAGTCCCTTGACGCCACCCAGACCCCGGCCGACATTGCGACGGTGCGCGCGAGGGCGGCAGCTTCCTGCGATTGCTCTTGCAGAAGCGCAGTCTGCAGCCGGCGTGTCTGATCCCAGACAAACAGCGACATCGTCGCCGCGACAAGCAGCGCCATGCCAAAGGTCAGCTGGCGCCGCAGCGTGCCTGCCAGTAGCCGTTTCAGTGCAGTGAGCATTACCTTGGCTCCACTGGCCGCACCTCTTTCTCGAAGCGGGCGATGTACGAGCGCACAATGCCATAGCTGGCATCGTCGGCCGGGTGGAAGCGGGCGGTCTCCATCCCTTCGAGTATCTTCAGTCCCTGCGCCGTCTTCGGCAGCTCGAGCAGCGCCTGCCGGATCGCGTCGCCGACGGCGGGCGGGACATCGTCGCGAACCATGACCGAGTTGTTGATCAGCGCCGGGGTCTCCCAGATCACCTTGAGCTGCGCCGCCTCGAGCGGGTGATCCTTCTGGAACCGGCGCCACGGCGGCGGCCAGGTCGCGCCGGCGGCAGACTGACCCAGATAGACGTTCATGATGGACGACTCCTGCGATCCGACGTAGTTGTTCTGGACATCGACGTTGATGTCAATGCCCTGCGTGTGCAGAAAGTACTGCGGCATGATGGCCGCCGCCAGCGCGGTGGGCGACGGGTAGCTGACGATCTTGCCCTTGAGGTCGGTCGGCCTTGCGATGCCACCGTCCTTGCGCACCACAAAGATGCCCTTGAAGTCATGTGCGTCGCCCCACATCGCGATGACGTGGTATCCGGCCTTGATCGCCTCGACGGTCTGCCAGGGATTGGGCAGCAGGATATCCGCCTCCCGGGCCCGAAACTTCTGCTCATAGGCCTGGTAGTCGCGCGAGGCTTCCAGTTCGACGCGAACCCCTGGCAGCTGGCCATTCAGATGCTCAACCAGAGGCTGAAAGACGGCGCTCAGGGTTTGCGGGTTGTACAGCGGATGGGGAGCCAGCCGGTAGACCGGCGTCTGGTCACCGGGCGGCGCCTTGCTGTATTGCAGCGGCCTGGCTGGCGCGCCCAGATCGCACGCAGTCAACAGCAGCAAGGCAAGCATGCTGGCAGAGAAAGCTGCTCTGCTCAGGGTATTCGCATTGACTCGATTGCTGCTGGGTTCGGCCACGACAATCATCATAGTCGAGGAAGCGCTGCAACCGGCGGGGCTTGCCGGTCGGTACACTCGCCGGTGACGGACAATTGAAATCATGAACCCCGAACTCTTCAAAACGCTGGCGGCTGCGATTGACAGCATGCCGACCTTTCCGAAGAGCGCGCAAAGAGTATTGGAGTTGACGCGCAACCTCGAGTGCTCGTCCAAGGATCTTGTTCAGGTGATCGAGAAGGACCCGGTGCTGACCGTCAAGGTGCTGCGGGTCGTCAACGCCGCCTACTACAGCCTGCCCAGGCCGATCACCTCGGTCAACCATGCGGTCGTCTATCTGGGCTTCAACACGATCAAGAACCTGGCGCTCGGAATTGCCGCACTGGGCTTCATGCCGGCGCGCGAGCCCGGCGGCTTTGATGGCAAACAATGCCTGTTGCATTCTTTGAGCACCGCCGGCATTGCCAGGGAACTGGCGCTGCGGGTGGATGGCGCGGACCCGATGGACTGCTTTGTGGCAGGCCTGCTGCATGATTTTGGCAAGCTGGTGCTGGCGCAGTTCATGCCGGCGCAATTTGAGCAGGCGCTGCGGCTCAGTCAGGGCAAGGGCCAGTCCCTGCATCTGGCGCTGCGCGAAGTGCTTGGCGCCGACCATGCGGAAATCGGCGCGATGCTGGTTGAAAAATGGCGCTTCCCGTCGGACCTGGTCGAGACCATTCGTCGCCAGCATGGTCCCGACCTCGAGGACACGCCGATGATCGCCTGCGTCTTTGCTGCCAACCAGATCAGCAAGAAACTGCAGTTCGGCTTTGGCGGCAACCCCTGCATCGAAGAGCTTCCCGCAGCCCTGGCAAGTCGGCTGGGGGGCGGCCTGGACGAGATCGTGGCTGGCCTGGGCGACCTGGCGCCTGTGTTTGAAGAGGCCAGGATGTTTTCGAGGATTTGAGGATTTGAGGCGAAAACCCGCTTCGCCGGGTCTGACGGGGCCGCAATCTGGTATCGTTCGCGCTCGACCAGCCGTGTTCAGGTCATTCCCCAAACTGTGGATTGGGTGGCCAATGAACCCGGCGGCTCCGACAGCTCGCGCATTGAGAGTGATGCACATGGATGAAAAACAGACACTGCCGCCAGAGGCTTTGGAAGAACCCGACCCATCGACGATGAGCAACGACCTTGCTGCGTTGGAGGATTTCCGTGTCACCCATCCCAAGGTCATTTGCGATGTGCTGCGGCAGTTGATGAGCCGCAAGGACTTTCTGACGGTGGAATCCAACAACGGCCCGCATCGCATTGTGACCAGGATCCTGGCCGTCGATCAGGCCGGCGGGCAGTTCATCTACGACGGCAGCGCCGACAAGTTCCACAACCGCAGCTTGCTCGACGCCCAGGAGAACTATTTTTCTGCGACCCAGGACGGTATCCGGATCCAGTTCGTCGGCAGCCGGCCCGAACAGCACGAGTTCGAAGGGGGCTTTGCCTTTCGCGCGCCGCTTCCGCAAAGCCTGTACCGGGTGCAGCGGCGCGAGTTTTTCCGCGCCGCCGCTCCGCTGGTGGAATCCTACTGCTGCATCGCGATCCTGCCGGACAAGCGCAAGGCGATGTGGGACATTGTCGATCTGTCGCTCGATGGTCTGGGTTTGCGTTCCAAGGACCCCACACTGGCCGATCTGCCGTTGGACACCTTGCTGACCAGGGTGGCGTTGAATTTCGGCAAGCGGGGCAGCATAGAGACCGACCTGCGGATCACCAACCTGCGCAATATCCGCAGTGCGAGCAATCCGGTCTACCGCATCGGCGGGCGTTTCGAGCGTTTTCCGAAGTCCAAGGAACAGGAATTCCAGCGCATGATCACCTACCTCGAGCTGGCGCGCAGGGGACGCGCAGAAGGCGCTGTAACCAAGGATTCGGGCTTCTACTGAAGCCCCGTTTCAGCCGCAGGCCAGGCTCTTGCCGCCGGCGGCGCCTGCCTGATGACTGCCATCGGGTCCGTACAGCGGCTGGCCGCTGGCTTGCAGGAAGCTGATGGTCTGGCGCGTGAAGTCCAGATGCGCATGGATCATCACGCCGTTGCGCTGATTCAGATTCTGCGCCAATGCCGCGCGCTCCAGCAGCTTGTGCCATGCCTGCTGCAGAGGCTTGCCACCGGCAGCGCTGGCCGCGTCGGCACCGCTGCGGCCAGCGGGATGGCCCAGCGCCACCTGTTCGGACTCGCGCTGCTGTTCAAGCGCGGTGATTTTCTCGGCGAGGTCCGCCTTGCGCGCCGCGAGTTCGGGCAACTGGGCGAACTCGCCATCGCTCATGGCCTTTGCTTCGCCGTCAAGCAAGTCCACAAAGGCATCGATCGCGCCGATTTCCCGGACCAGGAAATCATGCAGGCGAACGCTCATTGCGCTTTTCTGGCAATCAGGTCACGCACAGTGGCCAGCAAGCCATCCGCAATCTTGTCCGTGTTGACCTTGTAGCGGCCGGCGCCTATGTCCTCGCGGATCTGCGCCACCCGGGCGGCATCAAAGTCGCCGTTGGTCGAGGACAGCTGAGGCGTCGGAACCACCGACTGGCCCTGACCCGCGACAGTGGGTACCCGTGCGGTCGACAGTTGGGCGTTGACGTTATCCTTGGCTGACGCAGGCGGCAGCGTGTCGGGAATGGGCTTCGAAAATGGGGCGCTTTGATCGATTTTCACAATATTTCCTAATGAGATCTAAACGGTATAACGGCTACTCGGTCCGAAACTTTAGGATAAACCCGGAAATAAATGAAACATCACGGCGGACGCTCCACAATTCCGTCAGCACGAACAATACCACTGAGCATTTGACCTCCCTGGATCTTGACTTGAATCAAGGCTCCGGCCGGGGCATTGCTCATCGCCCGGCCCTCGGTGCTGACCATGAAACCGCTGCCCTGCGTCACGACCTTGACGGTCTGGCCCTGCTGCACGACCGCGGTGGCGCGCAGCGACTCGCGCCGCAGCGGCGCGCCGGCAGCGATCCGGCTCGAGGCGGTGGCGCCATTGAACTGCGCCGGGTCGACGATCACACTGCCTGCAACGGCCGTCAGGTCGCCCTCGCGCGGCTGCACATCCGCGAGCGTCACCGCCTGGCCCGCGTTGATCTGGCGCGCGGCGACGTAATAGACACCCAGCACAGAGATATGGCTTGAGACATAGCGTGTCCAGGGCTGCTCGGCGCCGCATCGAACGCCGACCGACACGCGCCCCCACAGGCGCGTGCTGGCCGGCAGGAAGGGCTCCGGCATCGCGCACGGCGGCAGCGCGGCTGCCATCTGCGCGTCGACGCTGATCGACACCTGGCCTGAAAGCCCCGCCGTCTGGGCGGTCAGAAACTGTTCGATCGCCTCGCGCGCGCTGCCCGGCGCGGCTGGCTGCTGCAAGGGCGCGGCGCTGGCCGCGCCTGCCGATGCCGCCAGCGTCGCCAGCAGCAGGGCTGCAGCAAGCCGCCCGAACAGGTTCCGGGGAAGCACGAAATGGAGCAGCAGCCTGGATGACATGCATTGGATTCTAGGAAGTTGCGGCCCTCTGCCAAGGGTCGAATTGAGCCTTGAATCTCCATCTGATCAGGTGATTGATTGCGAACGCCCTCCCTACAATTATTTTCAATCACAGAAGTCTGTGCAAGCAGCCAAGCGACTCCAAACAACGGGAAAGAAATGATCGACAAGCTGGATTCATCCCTTCGCTTCCACCAGGAGGCGCTCAACTTGCGCGCCAGGCGCCAGGAAGTTCTGGCCAGCAATATCGCGCACGCCGACACCCCCAATTTCAAGGCGCGCGACATCGATTTCAGCGCGGCCCTGACGCAGGCGGTGGAGCGCGGCAGGCGTTCGGACGCGATGCCGATGAGCGGCACCTCGTCGCGCCACCTGCCAGGCTCGGCCACGGCCGGCGCTGGCGCGGAACTGCTGTACCGCACGCCGGTGCAGTCCAGCGTCGACGGCAACACGGTCGAGATGGATGTGGAGCGCGTCAATTTTGCCGACAACGCGATGCGCTATGAAGTGAACTTGGCCGTGCTGGGCGCCAAGATCAAGGGAATGCTGTCGGCGGTCCAGCAATAAGCAAGGCGGAACCACACCATGCCTGTTTCCAACCGCTCACTTGGCATTTTTGACATCGCCGGCTCGGCCCTGACGGCGCAATCGCAGCGCATGAACGTCACCGCCAGCAACCTGGCGAACGCCGACAGCGTCGCCGGCCCCGACGGCCAGCCCTACCGCGCGCGCCAGGTGGTGTTCGAGATGGCTCAATCGGGCGGGCAGGCGATCGGCGGCGTCAAGGTGGCGCGCGTGGTCGAGGATCAGTCGCCGCTGCGCATGCTGCACGACCCCAAGAATCCGAACGCCAACGCCGACGGCTACGTCGCGCAGTCCAACGTCAATGTGGTCGAGGAGATGGTCAACATGATCTCGGCCTCGCGCTCCTACCAGGCCAATGTCGAGGTGCTCAACACCGCCAAGACCCTGATGTTGAAAACACTCACCCTCGGGCAATGAAGCTGATGCCAGCCCCAACGCCCCATTCACAGGAATAAACCCATGGTCACCAATGTCGTCAACTCCTCCACCGTGACCAGCGCGACGTCGGCGCTGGGAGCTGTCGAAGGCTCCAACGCCGATAGCGAGCAGCGCTTTCTCAAGCTGCTGGTGACGCAGCTCAACAATCAGGACCCGCTCAATCCGCTGGACAACGCGCAACTGACCTCGCAGCTGGCCCAGATGAGCACGGTCAGCGGCATCGAAAAACTCAATACGGCGCTGGCTTCGCTGCTGGCGCAAAGCGGATCGAGCCAGGTGCTGCAGTCAGCCAGCCTGATCGGCCGCTCGGTGCTGGTGCCGGGCCAGGACCTGGCACTCAAAGGCTCGGGCGCCGTGCCCTATGCGGTCGAAATGACGGGCCCGGCCGAATCGGTCAAGGTCGACATCACCAATGCGGCCGGACAGGTGGTTCGCAGCTACGACCTGGGCGCACTGCCGGCCGGCGTCAAGACGCTGTCATGGGACGGCATGGGAGCCGACGGCGCCGCGCTGCCCGATGGCAGCTACAAATTCAGCGCGACAGCGACCGGCGCTGGCGTCGGCGTCACCCCGCTCGGACTGACCTACGCGAACGTCACCAGCGTCGCGATGGGCTCCGGCGGCGTCGCCCTCGATCTGGCCGACAACCGCAAGGTCGGCTTCAGTGACATCCGGCTGATCCTCAGCGCACCAGCCAGTTCTATTTAAACGTTGATCTTTTAAAAAGGAAATATCATGAGTTTCTCCCAAGGCGTCAGTGGCTTGAATGTTGCAGCAGCCAACCTCGATGTGATCGGCAACAACATCGCCAACTCGGGAACCGTCGGCTTCAAGTCCGGCAGCGTGCAGTTTTCCAACGTCTATGCCGGCTCGATGGCCGGCCTGGGCACCAAGGTTTCCGGCGTCTTCACGGATTTCACCGCCGGCGCGGTGCAACGCAGCGCGCGCCCGCTGGACGTGGCGATTGTCGATGGCAACGGATTCTTCCGCATGACCAGCACCGGCGGCGAGATCCGCTACACGCGCAACGGCCAGTTCGATGTCGACAAGGACGGCTACATCACCAACGCCGCCGGCTTGCGGCTGACCGGTTTTACCGTGGGTGATACGGGCGCCCTGGCAGGCGCCAGCCCGGTCGCGCTGCAGGTGCCGACGTCGGCCATGGAGCCGGCCGCGACCACCAGCATCGATGCCCAGTTCAATGTCGATGCGCGCAGCGCCTACCCGGTGGTGGCGCCCTTCAACGCGCAGGATTCAACCAGCTACAACTACTCGAATTCGGTCACGATCTTCGACTCGTTCGGCAACTCGCATGAGCTGTCAGCCTACTTTGTCAAGACCGCTCCGAACAAATGGGAGATCTACGCAACCGCCGACGGCAAGCCGCTGGCCACCGGTGGCGCACTGGCGCCTGCGGCTGCTTTTCCTCCCTTGCCAGCGGTGCCGAATTCCGGCGGAACCCCGATCGGCTCGATCGGCTTCGACAGCAGCGGAAAAATGATCACCGCAGCGTTGTCGGGCCAAGCGCTTACGGACGGCACAGCAGCACTGACCGCAGCGAAAGCCGCCCAGGTCGCAGCTCAGACCGCCTTCGATGCGTCGGTCGAGGGCATAGCAGCAAAGACCGCAAAGACTGCGCTGGATGCATCGGTTGAGGGCACTGCGGCGACCGCGGCTGCGACCGCAGCAACCGTGGCAGCAGCGGCAGCAACCGCAGCACCGACCGATACCGCTTTGGCGGCCAAGGCCGCAGCTGCGGCAGTGGCATCGGCCAAGGCAACCGCCGCGGCCGCAGCTACCGCACTGGGCGAGGTCGCCAGGACGACCGCGGCCACAGCCCGCTCATCGACGACCGGGCTGACGCTGGCCGCAGCGCAGGCGACGACGGCCAGAGCCGAATCGGCCTTGACACCGACGCTTGACAAACTGGCCTTCGCCGGTCTGCGCTTTCCCAGCGGTGCGAAGCCGATGGCCTTTGAAATGTCATTGGCTGGCACCACACAGTTCGGCGCCACCAACGAGGTGCGGAAAATGTCGCCCGACGGTTATGCGTCGGGCCAGCTGACCACGCTGGCGATCTCGCCCGACGGCACGGTATCGGGCAAGTACTCGAACCAGCAGACCAAGCTGCTGGGACAGATCGTGCTGTCCTCGTTTGGCAGCCCGAACGGGCTGCAGAACATGGGTGAGAACGTCTGGTCCGAAACGCCGAAATCGGGCGCACCGCTGACCGGCACGGCCGGCCCGGGCACCACGCTGGGCGCGCTGCTCGGCGGCGCAGTGGAAGGCTCCAATGTGGACCTGACCGCAGAACTGATCAACCTGATCATCGCCCAGCGCACCTACCAGGCCAACACGCAGACCGTGAAGACGCAGGATCAGGTGGTGCAGGCGCTGATCAACATGCGTTGATCCGGCTGACAGCGGTCGATAACGCAGGCTTCAAGCTCCAGAGAACCAAGGAAGACCCATGGACCGCATGATCTACATCGGCCTGGCCGGTGCCAAGCAGGCTCTGGAGCAGCAGGCTTCGATCGCCAACAACATGGCGAACGTCTCGACCACGGGGTTTCGCGCGCAGATCAACCAGTTCCGAGCGGTGCCGGTGGTCGGTGCCGAGATCGCCACCCGCACGCTGGTGGCCACCACGACGCCAGGCGCCGACCTGCGCTCCGGCCCCTTGAGCCCAACCGGGCGCGCACTGGACGTCGCAGTCCGTGGCGACGGCTGGCTGACCGTCAGGATGCCCGACGGCAGCGAGGCCTTCACCCGCGTCGGCAACCTGCAGATCGGCGCCGACGGCCAGATGCAGACGATGGACGCCCGTCCTCTGATGGGCGACGCCGGCCCGCTGGTCGTACCTCCCGGATCGTCGGTGAGCGTGACCAATGACGGGCTGGTGATCGCGCTGGCCGAGGGCGACCCGCCGACCAGCGCCGCCGAAGTCGGGCGTCTGAAACTCGTCAACCCGCCGTCTGCGGATCTGGTGCGTGGCGAGGACGGATTGTTCCGGATGCAGACCGGCGCACCGGCGCCGCAGGCCGACCCCGACGTCAGGCTGCGCACCGGCGTGCTCGAAGGCAGCAACGTCAATCCGGTCGAGGCCATGGTCGCGATGATTGCCAACGCGCGGCGCTTCGAGATGCAGATGAAGACCTTGCAGACCGCTGAAAGCAACGATCAGCAGGCCAACAAGCTGCTGTCAAGCAGCTAACAGGAGTATTTCAAATGATTCGTTCCCTCTGGATCGCAAAAACCGGCATGGACGGTCAGCAGACACAACTCGATGTCGTGGCCAACAACCTGGCCAACGTGGGCACCACGGGCTTCAAGCGCAGCCGCGCGGTGTTCGAGGACCTGATGTACCAGAACCTGCGCCAGAGCGGTGGCCAGACTTCGGACCAGACCCGCATGCCCTCCGGCCTGCAATTGGGCACCGGCGTGCGCGTCGTTGCCAGCGAGCGGATTCATACCCAGGGCAATCCCACCAAGACCGACAACCCGAAAGATGTGCTGATCAACGGTGCAGGGTTCTTTCAGGTATTGATGCCCAACGGCACCACCGCCTACACCCGCGATGGTTCGTTCCAGACCGATCAGAGCGGCCAGCTGGTGACCGCCAGCGGCTATCCGGTGCAGCCCGCGATCACCTTCCCGCAGGGCACCACCAGCATGACGATTGCCAGCGATGGCACGGTTTCGGTCATCGTGGCCCCGAGCACGGCCAGCGTGCAGGTGGGCCAGCTGCAACTGGCAACCTTTCTGAATTCGGCCGGATTGCAGAGCAATGGCGAGAACCTGTTCACCGAGACGGACTCTTCCGGCACCCCGAACCAGACCGCGCCGGGCCAGAACGGCGCCGGCTTGCTGAGCCAGGGCTATACCGAGTCTTCCAACGTCAACGTGGTCGAAGAACTTGTCAACATGATCCAGACGCAGCGCGCGTACGAGATCAACAGCAAGATGATTTCAACCTCCGATCAGATGCTGGCCAAGCTGACGAGCCTGTGATGAAGACCGCGCTCAAAATCCATCGGCACCGGTATCCGTCCCTGGCGGCCGCCTTGCTGCTGGCCGGCTGCGCGCAAAGTCCGCGCGAACCGCTGGTGCAGCAGCCGATGACGATCCGTCCCGATGCGCAGGTCCGCAGTGCCAACCCGCTGCCGGCGCCGGTCAACGGCGCGATCTACCCGACCAGTTTCAGCACCCAGGCTTTTTTCGAAGACCGGCGCGCGCGCTATGTCGGCGACATCCTGACCATCCATGTCAGCGAGAACGTCAATGCCAGCAAAAATTCGGCCGCCAACGTCAGCCGCAGCGGCAGCGCCAGCGCCGAACTTTCACTGGTCCCGAAGATCTTTGGCGGCCTGATGTCCAACACGCTGGAGACCAGCGGCAGCGGCAAGAACAACCTGAGCGCCAAGGGCGGGGCCAACGCGGCCAACACCTTCAACGGCGTGATCACCGTGACCATCGTCGAAGTGCTGCCCAACGGCAATCTGCTGGTCAGCGGCGAAAAGCAGATGCTGATCAACCAGGGCACCGAGTACATCCGCTTCTCCGGTGTGGTCAATCCCCGCCTGGTCACCTCCACCAACACCGTGCTTTCGACCCAGGTGGCCGACGCCCGGATCGAATACAGCGCAAAGGGCTATATCGATGAAGCCCAGCAGATGGGCTGGCTGCAGCGCTTCTTCCTCAACGTGCTGCCGATGTGATCATGCAAACCCTGCACCCCCCCTCTGCATTTCGCATCCAGTCGATGCCGACGCTCCGATTCGCGCTGCATTGCTGCCTGCTGCTGCTCGCCGTTCTGTCGCTGCCCGTGCAGGCCGAGCGGCTGAAGGACATCGCCAGCATTCAGGGCGTGCGCGACAACCCGCTGATCGGCTACGGCCTGATGGTGGGGCTCGACGGCAGCGGCGACCAGACCATGCAGACACCGTTCACCACGCAAAGCCTCAACAACATGCTGGTGCAGCTCGGCGTGACGATTCCGTCCGGCAGTACGATGCAGCTGAAGAATGTCGCAGCCGTGATGGTGACGGCGACCCTGCCGCCCTTTGCCCGTCCGGGCCAGACCATCGACATCACGGTCTCGTCGATGGGCAACGCCAAGAGCCTGCGCGGCGGCACCCTGCTGATGACGCCCCTGAAGGGCTCCGATGGCCAGGTCTACGCGCTGGCCCAGGGCAATATGGTGGTCGGCGGGGTCGGAGCTTCCGCCAACGGCGCCAAGGTGCAGGTCAACCAGCTCAGCTCGGGCCGGATTCCGGCCGGCGCCATTGTCGAGCGCGCAGTGCCGTCCCCGCTGGGCAACGACGGCACCCTGATTCTGGAGCTCAACACCGCCGATTTCGCCACCGTGCAGCAGGCGGTGGACATGATCAACCGCGACTTCGGCGCCGGCACAGCGCAGGCGCTGGACGCCCGCGTGGTCCAGATCCGTGCGCCCGAGCGCGCCGATGAGCGCGTCAGCTTCCTGTCCCGCATCCAGAATATCGAGGTCGAACCGATGCAGGTGGGCGCCAAGGTGGTCATCAATGCGCGCACCGGTTCGGTGGTGATGAACCAGACCGTCAAGATCAATGATTGCGCGGTGGCCCATGGCAGTCTGTCGGTGGTCATCAACACCGAGCCCGTGGTCAGCCAGCCCAACGCGCTGGCGGCCGGCAGCACCGTGGTCACGCAACGCTCGCAGATCGAAATCAACCAGGGCTCCGGCGCGCTGCAGGTGCTGCGCGGCGGAGCCTCGCTGGCCGATGTGATCAAGGGCCTCAATGCGCTGGGCGCCAACCCGCAGGATCTGGTGTCGATTCTGCAGGCCATGAAATCGGTCGGCGCGCTGCGCGCCGAGCTCGAGATCATCTAGGCAAATTCATGGCCATCTCCGGTTTGTCCCAGCTCGACGCCAGCAACCAGACGGCGACTGCCGTGCTGGACCAGCGCCTGGCGCTCGATGTGCAGGGTGTCGACGCGCTGCGCCGCACCGTGCGCAGTTCGCCGCAGGAAGGCATGAAGCAGGCCTCGAAACAGTTCGAGGTGCTGTTCATGCAGATGGTGCTCAAGAGCATGCGCGAGGCCAGCCCGGCCGAAGGCATGTTCGGCAGTCAGCAGGAAAAAATGTACACCTCGATGCTGGACCAGCAGATGGCGCAGCACCTGTCCGGACGCGGCCTGGGCCTGGCCGAGGCGATGTATGCGCAGCTCAGCCGCAGCATCAAGGGCGACAGCGCCGCAGCGCCGGCAGCCGCAGCGAGCGGCAAGCCGCTTTCCGGGGCGAACGGCCCGGCGCCCATGAACCCGGCGCCGGCCGCGCAGACAAGACCGGTTCCGGACCGATCGGTGCTGCGCGCGCAGGACCTGTCCCTGTACGAGGAGGCCACCGCACAGGCGACGCTGAGCCGCAGCGTCCTGCCGCAGGCGCACGTCGAGCAGTTCGTGTCGCGCATGCTGCCCGCCGCACAGCGCGCCAGCCAGGAAAGCGGCGTGCCTGCGCAACTGATCATGGCCCAGGCCGCGCTGGAGTCCGGCTGGGGCCGCAACGAGATTCGCGCCGACGACGGCCGGCCCAGCTACAACCTGTTCGGCATCAAGGCCGACCGAAGCTGGAAGGGACCGGTGGTTGAAGCGACCACGACCGAATACGTCAACGGGATTGCGCAGAAAACCAGGGCCAGTTTTCGCGCCTACGGCTCCTATGAAGAGGCGTTTTTCGACCATGGCAAGTTCCTGACCACCAATCCGCGCTACGCCAATGTTCTGAGCGCGCGCGATCCGGCCGATGCGGCGCTGGGTCTGCAGCAGGCCGGCTATGCGAGCGACCCCAAATACGGCGGCAAGCTGATCCGGATCATGAAACAGATGACCTGATGCCTAGGCAAGAGGATTGAGAAACGATGAAGGATTTCGAAATTGCTAAAGGTTTTCGGCATCTGTGCCGATATACAGACGTAGGCTCCTCAAAAGTGAGGCCTTCTTGCCAGCCGGATTTGCCGGTGGGTGCTGGCGTGCAGCGCCCGGATGAATTAAAGGAGTGCTTATGCACGCAGTCACATTGAACGCCAGTCCGGCCAGCCCGCTGGCACTGGAGTTCCTGGCTTTCACCCTGGGCCAGGAAGAGTACGGCATCGATATCCAGAAGGTGCAGGAGCTGCGCGGTTACGACACGGTGACCCGAATCGCCAATGCGCCCGCGCACATCAAGGGTGTGATCAACCTGCGCGGCATCATCGTGCCGATCATCGACATGCGCATCAAGTTCAATCTGGACGCGCCAAGCTACGACCAGTTCACGGTGGTCATCATCCTCAACATGGGCAACCGCATCATGGGCATGGTGGTGGACAGCGTCTCCGATGTGATCACGCTGACGCCGGAGCAGATCAGGCCGGCGCCCGAGATGGGTGCGGCGCTGGACACCGAGTATCTGATCGGACTTGGCACCGTCGATCAACGCATGCTGATCCTGGTCGACATCGACCGGCTGATGTCGAGCCCAGACATGGGACTGATTGACAGGATGGCCGCCTAGCGCCGCGCAATAGATTGAAAAACCATCGTAAACGCTCTACTGAAAGATTCAAATGAAGCTCGGAGACTTGAAAATTGGCACGCGTCTGGGAATCGGTTTTGCACTGGTGCTGCTGCTCCTTGGCGTCATTGCCGGACTCGGTGTCTGGCGCCTGCAGAAGGTCGGCGATACGACTGACGAGATGACCCGCCAGGCGCTGGTCAAGGAGCGCATCACGGCCGAATGGCTGCGCGCGACCAGCACCAACAGCGTGCGCACCTTTGCGCTGGTCAAGAGCACCGACGCGGAAGACCAGAAATACTTCCAGAAGGGCATCGCGCAGACCAGCCTGGGCATCACGGCCAACACCAAGAAGCTGCTTGGCATGCTCGAAACCCCGGAAGAAAAGAAACTGTACGAGGAAAGCCTCGCCAAGCGCGCCAGCTACACCGATTTGCGCAACGCCGCCTTGAAACTCAAGAGCGAAGACCAGCAGACGCAGGCGGTGGAACTGGCCGACACCAAGCTGGTACCGGCGCTGGAAGCCTACGAGGAGTCGATCAAGGCCCTGCTTGCCCATCAGGTGAGCCATATCGACCAGACCGCAGGCTCGATCGACACGCTGTACCGTACCGGGCAGGTGAACCTGCTGGTGCTGGCCGTGATCGCCGTCATCCTGGGCTGCGTGCTGGCATGGTGGCTGACCGTCGGCATCACTGGTCAGCTGCACCAGGCGGTCAAGCTGGCGCAGACCGTCGCAGGCGGTGATCTGACCAGCCGCATCGACGTCAAGTCGAGCGACGAGACCGGCCTGCTGATGCAGGCGCTCAAGGAGATGAACGACAGTCTGGTGCGAATCGTCGGCGGCGTGCGCAACGGCACCGACACGATCGCTTCGGCCTCAAGCCAGATTGCGGCCGGCAACCTTGACCTCTCGGGTCGCACCGAGCAGCAGGCCAGCTCGCTCGAAGAGACCGCCGCCTCGATGGAGCAACTGACGGCCACCGTCAAGCAGAATGCCGACAATGCCCGCCAGGCCAACCAGCTGGCGGTGGCGGCCTCCGGCGTCGCCGTCAAGGGCGGCAGCGTGGTCGCCGAGGTGGTGGGCACGATGGGCGCCATCAATGCCTCTTCGAGAAAGATTGTCGACATCATCGGCGTGATCGACGGCATTGCGTTCCAGACCAACATCCTGGCGCTCAACGCGGCGGTCGAGGCGGCGCGCGCGGGCGAGCAGGGGCGCGGCTTTGCAGTGGTGGCGGCCGAGGTGAGAAACCTGGCGCAACGCTCGGCGGCGGCGGCCAAGGAGATCAAGACGCTGATTGGCGACTCGGTGGACAAGGTCGAAGAGGGAAGCAAACAGGTCGCCGAGGCGGGCAAGACGATGGACGAGATCGTCGACAGCGTCAAGCGCGTCACCGACATCATGGCCGAGATCTCGGCAGCCAGCCAGGAGCAGACTTCGGGCATCGAGCAGATCAACCAGGCGATCACGCAGATGGACCAGGTCACGCAGCAGAACGCCGCGCTGGTGGAAGAGGCTGCGGCAGCGGCCGCGTCGCTGCAGGAACAGGCCAGCAACCTGTCCCAGGTCGTCAGCGTCTTCAAGCTCGACCGACGGCAGGCTGCGATGTTTGCGCAGGCGCGCTCAAGCCAGCCCAGCGCCCCGGTGCCCAAGATCCAGGCGGAAGCCCCGAAACAGGATTTCAAGACCCTGCCGACGCGACGACTGGCGGACGCAACGCCGGCCGCGGCCGGTGACTGGGAAGAGTTCTAGGACCTGGCTGAGCAGTCAAACTGCAGGAGCAAAGTATGTCATTCAGTATGTTTTACACCGGGCTTAGCGGCCTGAGCGTCGCGCAGGCGGCGCTGGTGACCACCGGTCACAACACGGCCAATGTCAATACCCCTGGCTACAGCCGCCAGTCGGCGCTGGTTTCATCCAATGGCGGCAATTACCTGGCCGGCGTAGGCTTCCTGGGCACCGGCGCCAAGACGACCGACGTCAGCCGCAGCTATGACCAGTTCCTGACCACGCAACTGAACCAGGCGCAGTCGTCCAACCAGTCGCTGACCACCCAGTACGGGCAGATCAGCCAGATCGACAACCTGCTGGCCAATCAGACGGCAAGTCTGGCGCCGCTGATGCAGGCGATGTTTTCCGGCGTGCAGGCGGTGGCGAACACGCCGGCGGACCCGGCCGCGCGCCAGCAGCTGATCGGCGCGGCCCAGGCCATGACCAATCAGTTCCGGGCCACCAGCGAATACCTGTCGGGTCTGAACACCAATGCCAACGACCAGATCGCCGGCAGCGTGGACCTGATCAACACCTACTCCGGACAGATCGCCAACCTGAACAAGCAGATCGTCCTGATCAGCGACACCACCGACGGCCAGTTGCCCAACGATCTGCTCGACCAGCGCGATCAGCTGGTCTCCGACCTCAGCAAGCTGGTTGGCACCAAGGTCGTGGTGCAGGACAGCGGTCAATACAGCGTGTTCGTCGGCAGCGGCCAGACCCTGGTGCTGGGCGACCGGGCCGCAACCCTGAAGGCGGTCACGGCGGCCTCCGACCCTTCGCAGACCGCGGTCGCGCTGGTCGGCGCCGGCGGCTCGGCGGTGGAATTGCAGGACGGCGTGATGGCCGGCGGCTCGCTGGGCGGCCTGCTGCAGTTTCGCAACGACACGCTGAAAAATGCGCAGAATTCACTCGGTCGGATCGCGATCTCGCTGTCCGACACCTTCAATGCGCAGCAGCGTCTGGGCGTCGACCTGAGCGGGGTGATGGGCAAGGATTTCTTTTCGCAAGCGGCGCCCGGCGTGATTCCCAACGGCTCCAACAAGGGCAATCTTGCGCTGACTCCGACCTTTTCAGACACCGGCGAGTTGAGCACCAGCGACTACCGGTTGAGCGTCGAGGCCGACCTGAGCTTCACGCTGACCCGGCTGTCCGACATGCAGACGCTGGCGCTGCCGGTCGGCTTTCCGGCCTCTTCGGCCAGCACCGCCACCTTTGACGGCCTGACGCTCACGTTTGCCAGCGGCAGCGCGAGCGCCGGCGACTCGTTCCTGATCCAGCCCACCCGCACCGGCGCTCGTGACTTCGACGTCGTGCTGCTCGACCCGAGCAAGGTGGCGGCGGCGGCACCGCTGGTGGTCGGCAACCCAATGCAGAATCTGGGCAGCGGCGCGATCAGCGGCGGCACGGTCGATGCGAGTTATCTGGCGGCGCCGCTGGCCAGCGGCATCACGCTGACCTATGACAGCGCGACCAACAAGTTTTCCGGTTTTCCGGACGGCAGTTCGATCAGCTACAGCGCCGGCGCCAAGCTGAGCTACAACGGCATCAGCTTCAGCATCAGCGGCACCCCCGCCAACGGCGACCGGTTCACGATCGGCAAGAACACCGGCGGCGTCTCGGATGGACGCAATGCGCTGCAACTGGCGGCGCTGCAAAACAAGAAGACCATAGGCGGCCACTCGGCCAGCTTCAACGACGCCTACGCGCAGCTGGTGAGCACGGTCGGCAACAAGACGCGCCAGATCCAGATCTCGAATTCGGCGCAGACCAGCCTGACCGCGCAGATCCGCACCGCGCAGCAGTCGGTCTCCGGCGTCAATCAGGATGAAGAAACCGCCAACCTGCTGATATTCCAGCAGATGTACCAGGCCAATGCCAAGGTGATTCAGACCGCGTCAACGATGTTTGACGCGATCCTGAGCATCCGCTAGCAGGCCCCAACCAGGAGTTCAAGATGCGTATCAGCACTGCGACCTTTTACGAAAAGAGCCAGGCCGCGATGAGCGGGCAGCAGGACAACCTGCTGCGTGTGCAACAGCAGATGGGCTCGATGACCAAGATCCTGACACCGTCGGACGATCCGATCAGCGCCACCCGCGCGCTCGGCGTGTCGCAGGCGATTGCGCTCAACGCGCAGTACGCGGCCACCCGCGCGCAGGCGATCCAGACCCTGTCTCTGGAAGAGAACACGCTGCAAAGCGTCACTTCCATTCTGCAGGACGCCAGGGCGCTGGTGGTGCAGGCCGGCAACGGAACGCTGGCGGATGCCGATCGTTCGAGCATTGCGACAGCCCTTCAAAGCAACCTCGACCAGTTGCAGGGCCTGGCCAACACCGACGACGGCAACGGACAGTTCCTGTTTGCCGGCTTCAAGAGCGCCACTGCGCCATTCGTCAAACAGGCCGACGGCAGCATGATGTATGCGGGTGACCAGGGAACGCGGATGATGCAGGTCGATGTGGCGCGCCAGATGGCCGCCACCGACGACGGGCGCAGCGTGTTTCAGAGCGTGCAGGGCGGAGCCGGTTATATCAACTCGTCCGGCGCGGCCAATACCGGCACCGGCATGTTCGGTTCCAACGCCGTGGTGGACGCGACCGATCCGAATTTCGGCAAGGACTTCACGATCAGCTTTCCGGTCGCCGGCAGTTACCAGGTCGATACCGTGCCGCCCGGGGCGGTGCTCAGCGCCGGCGCCTACACCGAGGGCAGCGCCATCCGTTTTGGCGGCGTGCAGATTTCGATCAGCGGCGCGCCGGCGGCGGGCGACTCCTTCAATGTGACGACCGCCAAGAATGCAGGCACCGACATCTTCACCGCCATCAGTGATGCGATCGCGGCGCTGCGCAAACCGCTGGACACCGGCAGCAGCGCCAACCGCGCGCAATTCCTCAATGCGCTCAGCACCGCCAACCGCAAGATCAACAACACGCACGACAACGTGCTGACGATCCGCTCGTCGATCGGCTCCAGGCTGCAGGAACTCGACGCGCTGAACACGACCGGCAGCAACCGGACCCTGTTCGACCAGAGCCACCTGTCGGACCTGCAGGACCTGGACTACGCCGACGCGATCTCCGAGCTCTATCAGCGCCAGACCGCGCTGCAGGCCACGCAGCAGGCTTTCGTGAAGATCCAGAAACTGTCGCTGTTCAACTTCCTGTAGCCGCCAAGCCTAGCGGCGCAGTCCTTGCAGGAACTGCGGAATCAGCTCAAAGGCGGCGCCGAAGCGCGGCTCCAGAAACGGCCCCATGTACTGCGTCAGCAACTGCAGCAGGCCGAGTCCCGCCAGCAAGGTGATCGGAAAGCCGACCGAGAAAATGCTGAACTGCGGCGAGACGCGGTTCAGGATGCCCATCGCCAGATTCAGGCTCAGCAGCGCGGCAATCAGCGGCAGCGCCAGCATCAGGCCGTCCGAGATCACCTGCGCACCGGCCGAGACCAGGCGGAACCAGCCGGCCCTTGCCAGCGGCGCGTCGGCGATCGGCAGCGTCTGAAAGCTCTCGGCCAGAATCCTGATCAGCGTCAGATGCCCGTTCAGGGCCAGGAAGATCAGCACCGCCAGCACATTGAGCAGCCGCGACAGCACCATCGTGTTGCCGCCGCTGGTGGGATCGAAGAAGGACGCGAACGACAGGCCCATCTGCAGGCCCACATACTCGCCGGCCACCTGCACCGCCGCAAACACCAGGCGCATTGAAAAGCCCATCGCCGCGCCGATCAGGATCTGCTGGATCAGGATCCACAGGCCGCTGGCCGACACCCGCGGGATCGCCGGCATCGCCGCCAGCGTCGGCGTGATGACCAGCGCCAGCAGAGCGGCGATGGCGACCTTGACGGTGCGCGGCACCGCTGACTCGCCGAACACCGGAGCGGTGCCGACCAGCGCCATCATGCGCACAAACGGCCAGAGAAAAGTCACCAGCCAGAGGTTCAACTGGTCCGAGGTGACCGACAGCACCGGCGCCATCACAGGACCATTTGCGGTATCGAGGTGAAGAGGTTGCGCATGTAGTCCAGCACCATGGTCAGCATCCAGGGCCCGGCGATCACCAGCGTGGCGAACACCGCCAGCAGTTTCGGAATGAACGACAGCGTCATCTCGTTGATCTGGGTGGCGGCCTGAAACAGGCTGATCAGCAGGCCGGTCACAAGCGCCACCAGCAGCAGCGGCGCTGCCAGCAGCATCGAGAGCCTCATCGCCTCGAAGCCGAGTGTCATGACCGATTCGGGTGTCATGGCGGGTCGACTCAGGTGTAGAAGCTTTGCGCCAGCGCGCCGACCAGCAGCTGCCAGCCGTCCACCAGGACAAACAGCATCAATTTGAACGGCAGCGCAATGCTGGCCGGCGGCACCATCATCATGCCCATCGACATCAGCACGCTGGCGACCACCAGATCGACGATCAGGAAGGGAATGAAGATCGTGAAGCCAATCTGGAACGCGGTCTTGAGCTCGCTGATCACAAACGAGGGCAGCAGCACGCGCAGCGTGACCTGCTCCGGACCGTCCATCGGAGCGGCGTTGGCCAGCTTGGCGAACATGGCCAGGTCGGCCTCGCGCGTCTGCTTGAGCATGAACTGCTTGAACGGCGCAACGCCGCGCTCGAGCGCCTGCTCGACGCTGATCTTGTTCTCGGCAAAGGGCTGGTAGGCCTCGCTGTGCACCTTGTCGAGCACCGGCGCCATCACGAAGAAGGTCAGGAACAGCGAGAGTCCGACCAGGATCTGGTTCGGCGGCGACGACTGCGTTCCCATCGCCGTGCGCAGCAGCCCCAGCACGATCAGAATGCGGGTGAAGCTGGTCATCGACAGCAACAGGGCCGGCAGGAAGGTCAGCGACGTCAGCAGCACCAGCGTCTGCACGCTGAGCGACCAGGTCTGACTGGCGCCGGGTCCCTGCGCACTGGTGATTCCGGGCAGGCCCTGGGCCGAAGCCAGCGTCGGCAGCAGCATCAGCAGCAGCGGCCATACCGGCGCCATCGCTCGCGCTCTCGAACCGAAGCAGCGCTTGTCCATCAGTGCGTCTTTCCACGCTTGCCGAACTGGCTGAGCGAGTCGCGCAGGGTTTTCGAAAAAGCCGTGGTCACCGGGTTTGCGTTGCCGTCGCTCGGGCTCTGCGTGTCGGACCGGCTTTGCGCCGCCATCGTGTGCAGCGCGCTGACCTGGCCGGCGGCCACGCCCAGCACCAGCCAGGCGTCGCCCACTTCGACCACGACAACGCGCTCGCGCTGGCCGACCATCACGCTGGAGACCACCTTCAGAAGTCGATTTCCGCCGTTCGGCTGCAAACCCAGGCGGCGCACGGCCCAGGCGCACAGGAAGATGAGCCCCACCACAAAGGCCAGGCCCAGACCGGCCTGCAGCAGACCGGCGAACCCGTGCGACACGGAAGGCTCTGCTGGCGCTGCCGGCACGGTGGGCAATACGGCCCGGGCCGCCAGACTGACGAATGCCAGCAGCGAAGCCGCGAGTCTGAAGGGGCGCAGCCGGATCATCGGCTCAGTTTCTGCATGCGCTCTGGCGGTGTGACGATGTCGGTCAGCCGGATACCGAATTTGTCGTTCACCACCACCACCTCGCCCTGCGCGATCAGATAGCCGTTGATCAGCACGTCCATCGGTTCGCCGGCCAGGCCGTCGAGTTCGACGATCGACCCCTGCGACAGCTGAAGCAGGCTCTTGATCGTGATGCGTGTGCGACCCAGTTCCGCCGTCAACTGCACCGGAACGTCCAGAACCCGGTCGATGTCGCCGGGCGCAATGCTGGCGCCGGAGCCGCTGGGCAGCGGCTGGAAGACGCGCTGCCCGGCCGGCCTGGCGGGCGCCTGCGGCGCCACCATCGGGCTAGGCACCGTCGCCGCCGCCTGCTCTGCCATCGCGCTGCCCCAGTCGTCGTCCGCCACAACAGCCGAATCCAGTCCACCGTCTTCACTCATGCTCGTTCTCCCTTGCTTGAATCGCCTTCGTGGTAGATCATCCTTTGCACCTGCAACGCGTAATGGTTGTTGGTCGTGCCGTAGCCGCATTCCATCACCGGCACACCGTTCACGGTGGCCACCACCGTCTGCGGAATCTCGATCGGCAGCACATCGCCGACCTGCAGCTTCATCAATTCACCGATGCTCGACTGCATGGTCTGAAAATGGGCCAGCAGCTCGACATCGGCGCTCTGCACCTGGCTTGACATCTGCTTGATCCAGCGCTTGTCCACCGCGACCTCGTCCTGCAGCGGATTCGAAAGAAGGTCCCGGATCGGCTCGATCATCGAGTACGGGATGCAGACGCTCAGCGTTCCGCCGATCGGCCCGAACTCGATCTGGAAGGTGGTGTTGATCACGACTTCGTTCTGCGCCACGATATTGGCCAGCTTGGCGTGCATTTCAGAGCGCACGTACTCGAAGTTGAGCGGATAGACCGGCTGCCAGGCGGTGCCGTAGCTCTCCAGCGTCACATTGAGCAGGCGCTTGATGATGCGCTGCTCGGTCGGTGTGAAGTCGCGGCCCTCAATGCGGAAGTGATAGCGGCCGTCGCTGCCGAAAAGGTTGTCCACAACCAGGAATACCAGCTTCGGATCGAACACGAACAAGGCGGTTCCATGCAGTGGCTTCATCTGCATCAGGTTGATGTTGGCCGGCACCGGCAGATGCCGGATGAAATCGCCGTACTTCTGGATCTGGATCGAGCCGACCGAGATATCGGCGTGCCGGCGCATGAAGGTCAGCAGCGCGGAGCGCAGGTAGCGGGCGAAGCGTTCGTTGATGACCTCCAGCGTATGCATGCGCCCGCGGACAATGCGCTCATCGGTGCCGAGGTTGTAGGTTGGCGGCCCATCCGCGCCCGAGGCCGGGCCATTGACGGCCGCAGTGTCACCGCCGACACCTTGCAGCAGTGCATCGACTTCGTCTTGCGAGAGTTGCTGGTCATAGGCCATGGCGGGACTTTGCGAAGGGGTTCACTGCAACATGAAAACCGGAAACATCACGCCGGAGATCTTGACCGCCGGCAGGTTGGGTCCGAACGGCTGGTTCAGCACGGCCAGCAGTTCAGCGGCCAGCTTGCCTTTGTCCTCTTTGGTTACAAGCAGGTCGGACTGGCGATTCGACAGCACCAGCAGGACCCGGCTGGTCACCTCCGGCAGATACTGGTTGACCAGCGCCTGCGCCTTGGCATCGGCCACCTTGAGCGTCACGCCGGCGTGCAGGAAGCGGTTCTTGTCGTTCGGCTGCAGGTTGACCGTCATCGGCGCCAGCGCGACGTAAACCGGGTCGGCCGCGGGCGGCGGCGGCTTTGCCACGACCGCTGGCTTGAAGTAATCGATCAGGAAGTAGCCGGCGACCGACCCCAGACCTGCAAGCGCCAACAGCACGACCAGCACGATGATGAGCTTGCGACGCCTGGGTTTCTTTACCACGGTCGTGCCGGGGACGCTGGGGCTGACGGTGCTGGTGGCCATGACTTCGATGCTTGAGTTTGAAGATGATTGTTGGCCAGAAGACGCCGGCCGCATCGGTCAATCAGCGGGTGGAAAGCGCCTCATATTCGACGTTTGCCGAGCCCGGCCAGCGCGCGCCGTTCAGGCGTAGGTGTCAACGCTGCCTGCTTCGCCCTGGCGGCGTGCTGCCGGGGTCGGCCGAGCGCCAAAGGCTGGCGCTTCCGGCACCCTGCTGCTGCGGTAGGCCCGGTGGCCGGACGCGCCGCCCTGGTTCTGGGCAAACGCCGCCTGCGGCTGGCTTTCGGAGCTGACCGAGGTGTTGCCAAGACTGATCCCGCTGTCGGCCAGGCTTGCCCGCAGTTGCGGGACCGCGGCCTCGACCGCTGCCCGCACCGATGCATGCGCCGACACGAACACCAGCTGCATCTGATGATCGTTCAGGTCGAGCGTGACCTTCAGCGGACCCAGGCCCGGCGGGTTGAGCTGGAGTTCGGTGACCTGATGGCCGGCCCGGCTGAATTGCAGCACGTGCTGGCTGAGCGCCTTGTCCCATTGCGCGCTGCCGACCTCGGGCTCGATCCGCGCTCTGGCGATCGGCTCGCTGCTGGTCAGCGGGGCAGCAAGCTCCGGGCGGGGCGCTGCCTGCGACGCCGGATTCAGCAGGAACTCCGGGCTGCTGTTGGGGCTGCCGGTTCCCGCCACAACGGCGGGCTGGGTGGCAGCGTTTGGATCCGCCGCTGCAGGGTCCTGCTCGAAGCCCGCGCTGGCTGACGCACTGGCCGGGCTGACCCGGATCTGATTCGCCGCAACTGGTGCCAATTCGTCCGCTGGACCGATGTTCTGCGCGGTGCCGGCCTTGAGCTCTGGCTCAAACCGGGGCTCTGACCCGGGTGCGGTCAGCGGTCTGGGCATCGCCATCTGCACGGCCGTTTGCGCGGCCAGCGGCAATGCCGTCGGCGGCGCTGCTGCCAACTCGGGGGCGGG
>JBMOJJ010000174.1:0-7825 GCA_049315845.1 Rhodoferax sp. | reverse complement strand
GCCGATACTAAAGTCGGCTTTGTGGTGGGCAGTTCGGCAATGTGATTGACCGGAAAGTGTCTTTTGCGGGCATAGGGGTGTGGGGGGGCACCAAAACTCTGGCACCTCCCAACTGGGGACCGATCATTTTCCCTTTGTGTAATACATATCGGGAAGAACGCCGGAAACACGAACCTTCTCACTCGCCAGCGCGAGTGAAGCAAAGAGGTTCCACTTACTGCCCAATCGCTGTCGTGCCAATTGGCGATAAGGCCTTGACCAAATCCAGCTTTCCGTGACCGTAGATGGGAGACACGCCAACAAAATCATCTATGCCGTCGTTGTTGATGTCTTTGTTTGCGGTCAGCAGCAGCAGGTTTGCGGCCTGAGTGGCTGTGAGCTTTGGGTACTTTTGGCGAACAATGGCAACTGCGCCAGCCACTCTAGGCGCAGCAAATGATGTGCCCACAACACCGTCATATCCAGTGTCGCCGCTTGTCAAAATAAATCGACTCGCCAATGCTCCAGCACTACTTGAGTAGTCTGCAAGCTTCTCATTTGAGCCACTTCCAGTCGTGGCACCTACTACAAGCACACTGTCTTTGGTTTGGGGAGTGATCGAAAAATACGCCGCATAGTAGTTGCACCCGGCCAAGTTATTGGCGCCGCATGGACTGCTTGAATTACCTGCCGCAATAGCAATGACGGATTCAGATTTCTTTGTGAGTAACTGCCGCGTCAGAGTATTTTCATAGACCTTTTCGAGTGTCACGCCACTCGTGTCTAGCGCTACTCCAAGCGACAAATTGGTCGCTGATGATTGGTACGAGTTTTCCAAGTGCCCATAGATGTAAATGGTACTTTCATATGGATTTTGATTTCGAGACAAATTGACTTGCTGTTCGGAAACGGAGGCGCTCTTGGCGACCCCCGCCACTTTGCGGTAATCCAACCAGCCTTGCTGGGGTAACCATGAGGAATACTGTTTCGCGAAATTCGCCGCAGGACTTCCAAAAGTTGTCAAGTTGCCACAGGACATGGCGTTTGAGGCGACCCCGTTCTTTGCGCACGAGATTGGATTCACTGAAAAGGGCGTCATGAACATCCCAGTCTGAACGGCAGTCCCCTGTTCATCGCCGCCGGCAATATTCGCCACGATTGCACCGTGAGCCGCGTCCTGTGAAAAAGAATACTCAACGTCATAATTGCCAACGTAGATATTGTTTTCGTATAGCATTTTGACCCAGTTGAATTCGCTGCGGACATCAGTCGTTTCGCGTCTGGACAAAAATTCTCGTTTCAAAGCCAAACCGCCTGATTGAAAGTCATCAATCACGGAAATTGACTGTCCGTAGCCATTCCATCCATTCGCCCAAACCTTGTTGACAAGGTCGGGCGTCAAGTGATCGGTCGGTGCGAACTGAATGGTTTGTGTCTTCTGCGGATAGGACCCGCTCAAGTCCTGAAACCCGTTGGCCACCGCGACGCCGGGCAAGGTGACGGTTGCGGTTCCATAAGGTGCGCTGAAATCCGCATGAGGCGCTCCCAGCACGAGCGCCGCTATGGGCACAGGAACAGGTTCAGTGATCGAATAGGCCGGTGCAGTGCCTGACGGTGTTCCCCCCGTGCCTGTGGTCGTGCTGCCACTGTCGCCGCCACCGCAGGCGCTAAGAACCAAAGAACCTAGGACAACGGCAAGAAATTTCATGTGATTCATCCCTGATTACTATTCTTTCTTGCAAGGGGTGCCACCAAGATCGCCGACTGGTTTCGCCTGTTGCAGATGACTGATGGTCAATCCTGTTCCATTCTAGAGAACTTTGCAATTGGACATGTGTGTTTGATCCGACAACTTGTCGGCCATGACTGACATGCTTCCAGGCATGCTGCAATTCCTGATGGGAATGGGCGCCCTGAATGTCCGGCGCCTGCCAACTGAGTACCGCTGATCTTCCTTTGACTGATGCACCTTCGGCCGGACTAGTTGTAGCGCATGGTGGTTTGGCTCAAAATCCTGACTCCAATTCCGTACCTGCCCTCTGCTTTTTCAATGCGAACCACGAGTCCTTCGCAACACAGCTTCATCTTGCCGGTTGGCGTATCCAGATCAATCAGGCAATCGATTTTCGCGCCTACCTCGTATTGAATGCTCTGCACCACATACAGGCCGCTGCTGCTGATGTCACGCGTGATGCCTGCACTGCCGTCGATGCTGGCGGGAAGATTGGAGCTTGCTCTCGCGCGGCGGCAGATTCCGTTGGACAACTTTGCTGGGAGTTTCGTCTTGGGTGCTGCACTCTTTCGCGCAGATATTTCTTCTTGAGCCTGAAAGTACCCATCGAATTCCTGTGACAGTCTATTGGCACCGTTCGCCAATTGCATCTCAAGCAAGCTCATGCAAAGCTCCGGTGGCTTCTGGTCGGTTGGAGGCTTGACAGAAGATCGGTTCAGGTTGTAGCTCATGGGAATCCTTCAAGTATTGATCGTTGCTGCTGCGCCTCGCCAAACGTTGTGGCGAAGAACTTTCTCATGCTGGCCTATGACGCTCTTCCGGTTCTGCCCTGCTCGCACCAGAACCGCTCGGCCACAGCCAACTGCTGGTACTCGCCTTGGGCGGTGCGGCATTTCTGCGTGTTGTAGTTCTTCCCATTCGGGGCGTCATAGACGGCCACGAGGACCCGCAGCTTGGGATTGGCGACGGAGGACCGATACAAGGTGTAGGTATCCTTGTCACTGCTGCCGTGAGCGGCGAACCAGACGCAGACAACGATAAAAGTTAGGACCCGTTTCATCACTCGACCCTCCAGCGCATCTGAATTCCAAGGCGGCGCCGAACTGGCATCGCGCAATGGACATGACATTCAGTGGTTTGCGGTGTAGTGAGTTTCGAAGAGTCGAGGCAAACTGCCAATGATGCGGAACTACCTTCCTGCCAGTAGTTCCGTCCCGACTGTTGCCGGTGCAAAGTGGTAGACAAGTACCAAAAGGGCGCAATCAGGCGCTTGCCTGAAAGAAACCCAGCCGGAGTCGGCCTTGGCCTGGCGCGATACCGAAGAAATCAGGGGTCATCGCCGAACCGGCTGCCACGCGCGGTGCTTACGCCGGATTTTCTTCTGTTCCATTGCGATTGATCAACAAATTGTTACTGTTATTACGCGCCTGTATGACTTCGTAACAATTGCGGTCGCAATTTCGTCCTTGCTTCCTAGACTCAAACGGCCAATGGGTGACCTTGCAATCAGGGTGACAACTGCGGCACTGGCGCCATCGACTGGAATGTGATGTTCCAGCGGCTGGCGTGCGGTGCCTGTCGTTTGAAATGTCCGGCTTCCATTGGCAAGTCGTTCATCCTGCCTTGTTGAAAACGATGGTGGGCGTTTTTTCAAAAGGGGTATTCACATGTTAGAAATGTTCGTTCGCAATCCGCAGCGCGCCACCCGGAAACAGGCGGGTTTCACGCTGGTTGAAATGTCGGTCGTGCTGCTGGTGATCGGTCTGATCCTGGGTGCGGTCTCGATTGGCAAAGACCTGCAGCGCGATGCCGAGTACGTCAAGATCAAGCAGAAGTTCGTCGACCAGTGGGCCAGCGCCTACAACAGTTACTACCTGCGAAGCGGTGTGGTGCTCGGCGACAGCCAGACCGCGCCCAATTTCATGGTCAATGGGGCCGCCTATGCCTTGGGGACCTCTGGAAATACCGGGAATATGACTGGAATGACGGAACCGAGCGCCATCTGTGACGCCGCCACGACGACCGTCATATCACCCTCGACGGTTCCCTTGCGAGCTCAGATAGGTTCCTTGTACGACGAAATGGATCGCCATGGCGTGCGCATGCCACCGGGCCGTGCCGAAGGCAAGGAAGCCCGATACGTCTATCTTGACAGCAATGGCAACCCGCAGGAAGTCCAGGTCTGCTTCCAGTGGAACAAGCCGGGCACTTTCTCGAACTCGGGCAACGTGATGGTTATTTCTGGTTTGACGCCGGATCTGGCCCGTGCCTTGGATCAAATGATCGACGGCAAGGCCGACGCGCGTGAAGGCATGTTCCGTCAAGTAGGCGTCCTCAATGACACCATGGGCGTTCCCGGCATCGAATGGAAGGGCAACAACACGAACGCGCAGGCTTTGACCTTGGCAAGCGCTGCTTCCGCTGCTGCTGCTGAAAGTGTCCGCCTGGATGAAGACCAGGTGATCACGTTGACCGCCCATTACAAGATGAACCAGTAAGGAGAGTGACCATGATCACCCGATCAAAGAGTCTGCGCCCCAGTGCGCAGGCGGGTTACACGCTGGTCGAAGTGGCCATCGTGCTGGCCGCCATCGGCCTCATTGTCGGTGGCATGTCCATCGGCAAGGAGGTGTTGCGCGAAGCCGAGTACAACCGCATTGAAAACAAGTTTGTCCAGCCGTGGAAGGTGGCCTACGACCTGTACGCGCAGCGCACCGGCTCGGTGGTGGGCGACAGCCAGATCGCGCCGACGCTGATGGTCAACGGCTTCGAGGCGATCTCCAACAGCATCAACGGCAGTCTGCCGGGCCTGCCGCAAAACTTCAGCAGCACCGGGCTGCGGATTTGCCAGGGCCAGGGCTATGCCGCCAATACCGTTGGCATGGGCGACCCGGGCGTGGCGCTGCAAAAACTGCACGACCTGTTCGACCGCACCGGCATTCGCATGCCGGCCGGACGCGCCGAAGGGCAGGAAGACCGCTACGCCTACTCGGACACCAACGGCAACGCGGCCGAGATCCAGATCTGCTTCCAGTGGAACCCGGACAAGCAGATCAGCGGCGCCGGCAACGTGATGGTGATCCGGGGCCTGACGCCGGATCTGGCGCGCAAGCTCGATGTCTCGATCGACGGCAAGGCCGACGCGCTGGAAGGACGTTTTCGCCAGCAAAACAGCGGCTCCAACACGACCCAGCGCAGCGTGCAGGTGCCGGGCCATGAATGGCTGGCCAACAACACTTACTCGATCAATGGCGCTGATCCGACAGCGATGATGGGGCGCGGTCGCGGCGAGAGCCAGGACGAGGACCGCGTGGTGTTGATGACAGCGCATTGGTTGATGGACCGGTAATGCCGAATGAAGTGTCAGGCGCGGTCAGGCCGGGACGCTGGCAGCTTTCTTGGATCCTGGCGATGCTGTCTGTGGCGGCATTGCCGGGCGCCTGGTACTGGTGGAGCGTTGAGCGCCTGAGCGCGCAGGGGTTGCGGCAGACCCTGCAGCGCGAGGCCGTTGTGGCCCCGCTGGAGAAGCAGGTGCTGTCGCACCTGGCCGACTGGAAGTCGGCGCAGGCCAATATTGCTTCGGTGCAGGAAAGAATCAAGTCGATGGGCGAAACGCCCGATCAATGGTCGCACCGGACCATCACGATCGACAACCAGCGCATGAGCCGGGTCGAGGTGGAACGCTACCTGAACGACCTCGGCACGGATCAGAACAACCTGCTGGTGCCGGCCGGCATCAATGTGCGCGCCGCCAAGCCCGGCGAGTCGATCTTCGCGACGCACCGCGGGCAGGACAGCGCCGACGCGCTGACGGTGACCATCAAGGCCGAGTTGTACACGCGCCGGAGTGCCTCATGACGATCGCAGTGCTGCTCGATCTGCAGGGCGAGTGCCGCGCGCCGCAGCGTCCGCAGCCGCCCGTCAACAATCTGGCTGAAGCGCTGGGACAATGCGCGGCCGAGCAGGTCCGGCTGTTGACCGACTGGGGCAGCGGCGCGGTCTCGGGCGTGGCCACCGTGGCCGGTCAGGCCAGCACCGCTGCGGCCGTGCTGGAAAAACAGTTGCGCGACCGCGGCGACACCGATGACATTGCCCACATCCTGATGCATCAGTCGCAGGCCCGCATGGGCAGCACCGAACTGGCTTACACGGCAGTACCGGTCAAGACCTGGCGTCGTTACCAGCAACTGGCAGACAGCCACTCTCAGCTGGTGCTGATCCATGACTGGGTCAAGACCCTGATCACCTGGGCCAAGGCCCGCGATCTTGCGAGCGGGACCCTGATTGTACTGCACGCCAAGGGTCTGGATGTGCTGGTGCTGGAGCAGGGCCGCGTTCGCGCGCTGGACCGCCTGCAGATCTTTCACGACGAGGGCTTTGCGCCGGACCGCTTGGGCCAGCGCGTTGTCGCCATTGTCAGGGACCTCGACGCGGCCGACCAGTCCGCCAGCGGGGCCATCAGCCAGCCGGCGCTGTTGCTGGCCTGCCGGGGCTCGGAGCTCTTTCTGCCGCAACTGGTGCAGGGCCTGGGTCCTATCGTCACCACCGAGGTCTGGGCCGAGCAGCCCGAACTCGCACGTGCCAGCCTGCTGGACCTGAAGCTGCCGGTCAAACCGCTGAACTGGGACCAGTTGGCGACGTCGCTGCCGCTGCGTCAGGCCGTCAATCGCCCGCTGGACCGGCTGGCGGTCTGGGCCGATCGCTGGGTGCCGACGATCGGCATGGCGGCTTGCGCGCTGGCCTGTGTGATGGCGCTGACGTCGGCGGTCATGCATTACCAGACCCAGGTCGGACTGGCCTCCGTGTCGGGCGATGTGAAGAAGACGCAGGAGCTGTGGCAAAAGCTCAATGCCGATTCCGCTCAGGCCGACAAGGTGGCTGCCACGCAAAAGGGCATGCGCGAATGGGTGCAGCTGCGCATGGGCAGCCGCAAGCTGCCCGACATGGCGATGCTGCTGGCGCGTGTGCGCAGCGCGCTGCCTGCCGGCATGGTGATCGACGAAGTGGGTCTGGTGGTTGACAAGGAAGTCCACCTGGTGACCGTGATCGGACACGCCGGCCAGATTGAGGACTCGCTTCGCAGCGAGAGCGCCTTCGCGCAGAGCCTGCAAAGCGACGGCTTTGCGCTGCAAAAGCGCGACCTGCTGCTGCGCGACGGCCAGCCGAAATTCAAGTTATCGATGACATGGAGTGCATCATGAAGAAGTACACGGGGTTGATGGTGTTGCTGGCGCTGGCGAGCAGCTGTTTGCTGGCGGTCAAGGCGGCGCCGGATGACAAGACCGGTCGCAAGGGCGGTGGGGCGAACGAAGCACAGATCGGCCAGCTCGACAAGCGCCTGAGCGAGCGCATCGTCGAGCAGCAGGAACTGCTGGCCATGGTTGAAAAACTGCTGGGTGCGAATTTCACCCAGAAAGTTCTGGGCAGTGCCGACGTCCCCAGCACGCTCTCCGGTCAGGCCAAGCCGGCTGTGGCACCCGCGCCGCTGGCGGTGACCAAGGCGGTGCCGGCCAAAGCCGTTGAGCCGCCACCACCCTGGTGGTTGTCCTACAGGCCGCAGATGATCTACATGTCGGGCAATGATCACTACGTGGTGGTCAACGGCAAGATGCTCACGACCGGGCAGACCCTGGGCAATGAAGTCATGGTCGACCGGATTTCGGACGACGCCGTGGTGCTGCGCCAAGGCACCGACATCCACACCTACCAGTTAAGGAAGTAAGGCCCGAAAAAACGGCGCTGATTGCTGATAAAACCCATGCAAGTTCCTGCCTCGATCAAATCCCTTCCCTGGCGTGCCGTCGTCGGCTTGCTGCTGGCCGGGCTGCTGGGCTGGCTGGCGGCCTGGCTTGTGATACCGGCCGGGCCGGCCCCCGGCGCAGCGGGCAAAGAGGCGTCGCCGCTGGCGCGTCCGTCGGCCTCGCCACCAGGCCAGATCGCCCCCGACGGCGCGATCGGCGCGCGACCCGAGGGCTCGGCGCCGCGAGCCTCACTGGAGCAACTTCTGCAAAGGCAGGACAAGCTCAGTGAAGGCGCGGCCCGCTCCAGCGCTGCCTTGCCGGCGCAGCCGGCCGGGCGGCAGCGGGCGGCGGGGGTCGAGGTCGCGCAGCGCGT
>JBMOJJ010000537.1:0-1783 GCA_049315845.1 Rhodoferax sp. | reverse complement strand
TTCGACGCGGGTGACGATGCGGGATTGTTCAGTGAGGGGTGGCAACGGGATCAGTGCCACACCCAACTTTGAAAGCGTGACCCGCGTGATTGCAACGCCTGTCATTTCCGCCCGCATAGCGCCGTAGAAAAATGGCGAGCGCATTACTCTAGCCAGCCATTCGGAAGTCAGGCCACAACTGGCCTTAATGACACCAACACTAGAAAGCAGGCTGAAAGGCTCTGCCAACGTGTTGATAGTCAGAATGTCCGTGGTTGCACCGTCTTTGATAAAGAGGATGTCCCCGATTTCAGGATCGCATCGTGCGTAAATTTCGTCATGGACCGAAGTTGGAACATAAGTCACATCTGACAGGTCGATGCCCCAAGTTTTGATGTTCTTGGCAGAGAGGTACTTGAAGTCGCCGGTCGAAAAGCTTGCTGGCGAATGATGAGTGCCATCGGTAATCTTCTTGGCAGCAGATCCAAGTCGCACCCACTCCCGCCCCTTCGGCAACCCAAACAGCTGCTCGTCCTCCGCAATCCCCGCCAGCGGCTTGTCGCGTTTGATCTTGCCCGCCGCAATCAACCGATCTTTTTCCGCCCGAATTTTCTTCAGCAGCTCACTCGCCGGTTCATCACTCGGGTCTTGGGCCACCAGTTTGCCTTGCATCGCGAGCGTCAAGATCAGCTCGCGCAGCCGCGCCACGCCGCCGGGGGCGGTCGCCAATAGGTTTAAATTTGATAGCAGCATGCGCTTATTTAGTAAGGACTAGAGGCCAATTTGGCATAAAAGTGGCGTTGATAGGCATCAATTCACACCACCGGCCAGGCACTGAATTCCCGCTCGCGTGGACATGACGATAAGACGCAATGGCTGACAGAAAATTCAAAATTGATAGCGGCTTGCGCTTGTTTGGCATGGTCTAGAGGCCATATTTGTGCTCAAGACGTGCCAAGACTTGCTCGGCATCCACGCCGGGGCCGCTGGTAGTTCCAGTATGAATCGCGTCTCGAAGTATTGCCAACGGAGAGGCCATCCGCGTCACGCACGCACCTCGGCGAGCAACTCCGGGTGGCGGTCCAGCACCTTGAGCAGCTTCACCAGCGCCAATGGTGGTTTGGTCTTGCCGGTTTCATAACGCGAGAAGGCGTTGACGCCGCCGCCAAAGATTTCGGCGGCTTCGCGCTGGTCCAGGTCGAGTTTTTTGCGGATGTCGGTGATGAAACCTGGGGCGACAAAGGCCGCGTTGACCTGGCGTTGAAACACGCCAATCAACTCGCTGTAGCGGTCGCCATGCTCCCGGTCAAGGATGACCTCGCTGCACGCTGGGCAGTGGTCACCGGTGACTGAGGGAATGGCAGTGGTTTCGCCTTTGTAGGTGTAGGGCATATCACGGGTGTCGTGGATGAGTTCGGCAGCGCCGCAAACGGGGCATTTCATGTCATAGCTCCTTGAAGGAAACAATTAGCACATCGTCAATGACGGTCAATTTCAAATACACCGCAGCACCTGTACTGGTTGTGGTGCGGTACACGTCTTGCCAGATTCGGTGGTCGGCGTGCGTGGTCATACTTTTATAAAAGTCAGCACTGCTCAGAGACATAACGACGGCGCACATGCCCGCCAAATCGTCAATTCCCAACTCACGTGCGCCAGCGTATGCACTGCCGGTCGCACGAACTTCACCGGCTTCCACCAAGGCTTTCACAACCGATAGCTTGCAATGCGGTGTTGATTTTTCCACAATTATTAACCTACTTGGTTATTTTGCAAGCACCCAAGGACTTCGCCAGAATGTCAC
>JBMOJJ010000536.1:0-1783 GCA_049315845.1 Rhodoferax sp. | reverse complement strand
GGCACGCCGCCCCTGCTCAACACGCAGCGCGTCCAGCGCGTAGTAACCGGCGTCCCGCAAGCCCAGATCGGCACCCGCTGCCTTCAGCGCCAGATAGACATGGCGCGCCATCTCGACCGGCACATACAGCTCGAATCCGGGTCCGCCGACATAGCTCATGCGCGCCGCGCGGACCCGGGCAAAGCCGAGCTCGATCATCTTCGTGCAGGAGAACTTCAGTCCGGCCGGCGACAGATCGTCCGGGCTCACGCGCGCGAGCAGCTCGCGCGCGTTCGGCCCCATCACCGACAGCACGCAGTACAGCGCCGTCACATCGGTCAGCAGCGCATGTTCTTCTGCGCCGATGTGGCGGCTGATCCAGTCGAAGTCGCGCACGGTCTGCGCCGAACCGGTGACGATCAGGAAGCTGTCGCCCATGCAGGTCGGCTGCTGGCGGATGATGGTCAGGTCGCTCTCGAAACCGCCGCGCTCGTTGAGCAGGGCGGTGTAGACCATCTTGTTGACCGGCACGTCGATCTCGTTCGCGCACAGACGCTGCAGAACCGCCAGCGCATCACGCCCCTGCAGCAGCAGTTTGGAAAACGAGGTCTGGTCGTACAGCGCCACCGCCTCGCGTGTCGCACGCTGCTCGTCGAGCATCCAGGGCAGCCAGCCCGGTTTGCCCAGCGTGTAGTCGGGCCTGGCCTGACCCCCGGGGCGAAAATAGTTCACCCGTTCCCAGCCATTCTTCGCGCCGAACTCGGCGCCCTTGGCGCTCAGCACGTCATACAGCGGCGAGGTCCGCAGCGGCCGCGCAGTCTCCAGTTCCTGCCTTGGCCAGCGCATCGCGTAGTGCAGGCCCAGCGTTTCGCCGGTGCGCTCGGACAGCGCCTTGCGGTTGCTGGTGAAGGCGCCGAAGCGCCGGATGTCGACATCCCACAAGTCGCTGCTGGGCTCGCCGGCTATGATCCACTCGGCCATCAGCCGGCCGGCGCCGCCGCTGTTTGCGATGCCGGCCGAATTGAAGCCGGCGCAGACAAAATAGTTGCGCAGTTCGGGCGCCTCACCCATGATGAAATTGCCGTCCGGCGTGAAGCTCTCGGGGCCGTTCAGCAGCATCTTGATCTCGGCCGTCTCCAGACACGGTGTGCGGTGCATGGCGTTGGTCATCAGCGGCTCGAACTGGTCCCAGTCTTCGTCCAGCAACTCGAACTGGAAGGTGGAAGGGATCGGGTCCATCTTCCAGGGCTTGGCTTTCGGCTCAAAGCCGCCCATCAGCAGGCCGCCCACCTCCTCCTTGTAGTAGATGTAGCCGTCGGGGTCGCGCATCACCGGCAGGTCCGGTTTGACACCTTCGATCTTGCCGGTCACGATGTAGAAATGTTCGGCTGAAAACAGCGGCACGTTGACGCCGGCCAGATAGCCGAACTGGCGCGCCCACTGGCCGGCGCAATTGACCAGCACCTCGCAGCGCACCTCGCCCTGCGTGGTCTGCACGCCAACCGCGCGACCGTGTTCGATGATGACGCCGGTGACTTCGATGCCCTCGACGATTTTCACGCCCCGGTTGCGCGCGCCCTTGGCCAGCGACATGGTCAGATCGGCCGGGTTGACCTTGCCGTCGCCGGGCAGCCAGATCGCGCCCTGCAGGTCATCGGTGCGCATGACCGGGTACAGTTTGCCGGCCTCGGCCGGCGTGATCAGCTGGCACTCGACGCCAAAGCTGGTCGCCATTGCGGTCTGTTTTTTGAGCACCTGCATGCGCTCGGGCGTGCGCGCCACGTTGACGCTGCCGCACTGCTTC
>JBMOJJ010000535.1:0-1785 GCA_049315845.1 Rhodoferax sp. | reverse complement strand
CCATAGCGGGTCGTGTAGTCGGAGGCATTGTCACCGACATGCTGGCACATGGCGCGCAGGTCCTTCATGTCGAGCAGCAGCAGGCCGTCGTCGTCGGCAATCTTGAAGACCAGTTGCAGCACGCCGGCCTGGGTCTCGTTCAGGTTCAGCATGCGCGAAAGCAGCAGCGGACCGAGGTCGCTGATGGTGGCGCGCACCGGATGGCCCTGCTCGCCAAAAACATCCCACAGCGTGGTCGGAAACGCCGTGAATGCCGGCGCGGCCAGCGCACGCTCGGCAAGGACTTTGCCCAGTCTTTCGCTTAAGGCGCCGACCTGCGACAGGCCGGTCAGGTCGCCCTTGACGTCGGCCATGAAAACCGGCACGCCGATGTTCGAGAAGCCCTCGGCCATGGTTTGCAGCGTGATGGTCTTGCCGGTGCCGGTGGCGCCGGTGATGAGTCCGTGGCGGTTGGCCTTGTCAGGACGCAGCAAGCACTGGATGTCGCCGCGTTGCGCAATCAGGATCGGATCGGACATTGAAACCCTCAAAAAGTACAATTCACAGGATAGCGTAACGAAATTTTGAAGGATTTTCCGTGGCAGGACACAGTAAATGGGCGAATATTCAGCACCGCAAGGGCCGTCAGGACGAAAAACGGGGCAAGATATGGACCCGCATCATCCGCGAAATCACGGTCGCGGCCCGTGCTGGCGGCGGAGACCTTGCCACCAACCCGCGTCTGCGCCTGGCAGTCGATAGGGCCAAGGCCGCCAACATGCCGGCCGACCGCGTCAAGTACAACATCGACAAGGCCACCGGCAATCAGGAAGGTGTCACCTACGAGGAAATTCGTTACGAGGGTTACGGCATTGGCGGCGCGGCGATTCTGGTCGATACCATGACCGACAACAAGGTTCGCACGGTGGCCGAAGTGCGCCACGCTTTCAGCAAGCATGGCGGCAACATGGGCACCGAAGGCTCGGTCAGCTTCCAGTTCAAGCACTGCGGACAGCTGATCTTTGCCCCTGGCGCGGACGAAGAAAAAGTGATGGAGCTGGCGCTGGAGGCAGACGCCCAGGACGTGATCATGGACGATGATGGCGCGATCGAAGTGTTGACAGCCGTCGCCGACTTCGAGGTCGTTCGCAATGCCCTGGAAGCGGCCAACCTGAAGCCCGAGGTGGCCGAAGTCACGATGCGTGCCGAGAACCCGATTCAGCTCAGCGGCGAGGAGGGAACTCGGATGCAGAAGCTGCTGGACGCACTCGAAGAACTCGACGACGTGCAGGAGATCTACCACAGCGCCGAGATTGACATCGAAACACCATGAAGATCCTCGTCATCGGCGGCGGCGGTCGTGAACATGCGCTGGCCTGGAAGCTGGCGCAGTCGGACAAGGCAAAGAAGATCTATCTGGCGCCGGGAAACGGTGGCACCGCCATGGACGGACGCTTTGAAAACATCGATCTCACGGATGTGCAGGATCTGTGCGGCTGGGCTGTGTCGCAAAAGATCACGCTGACCGTGGTCGGTCCGGAAGCACCGCTGGCCGCCGGCGTGGTTGACGAGTTTCGCAAACATGGCTTGCGGGTGTTCGGTCCGACCCGCGCCGCGGCGCAACTGGAAAGCTCCAAGGCGTTCTCGAAGGCGTTCATGAAGCGCCACGGTATCCCGACCGCCGACTATCAGACTTTTACCGATGCGGCGGCGGCGCACAGCCACGTCGATCAAAAGGGTGCGCCGATTGTGGTCAAGGCCGATGGCCTGGCGGCCGGCAAGGGGGTAGTGGTGGCGATGACGCTG
>JBMOJJ010000534.1:0-1790 GCA_049315845.1 Rhodoferax sp. | reverse complement strand
ATCCTGATCGACGAGGCGCGCACGCCCCTGATCATCAGCGGCCAGGCCGAGGACCACACCGATCTGTACATCGCGATGAACAAGGTCGTGCCGCTGCTGCACAAGCAGGAAGGCGAGGAGGACCCGCACACCGGCGAAGGGGTCACCAAGCCGGGCGACTTCACGCTGGACGAAAAAACCCACCAGGTGTTTCTGACCGAGCAGGGCCACGAGAGCGCCGAGCGCATCCTGGCCGAGCTGGGCCTGATCCCGGAGGGCGCCACGCTGTACGACCCGGCCAACATCACGCTGATGCATCACCTGTATGCGGCCCTGCGCGCCAACCACCTGTATCACCGCGATCAGCATTACGTGGTGCAGAACGGCGAGATCGTGATCGTCGACGAATTCACCGGCCGCCTGATGTCGGGCCGGCGCTGGAGCGAGGGACTGCATCAGGCCGTGGAGGCCAAGGAAGGGGTGGCGATCCAGGCTGAAAACCAGACCATGGCGTCGATCACCTTCCAGAACTACTTCCGCCTGTACGGCAAGCTCGCCGGCATGACCGGCACCGCCGATACCGAAGCCTACGAGTTCCAGGAAATCTACGGCCTCGAGACGGTCGTGATGCCGTACAACCGGCCGAGCCGGCGCGAGGACCAGCTCGATCGCGTGTACAAGACCACGCGTGAAAAGTACGAGGCCGCGATCAAGGACATCCGCGAGTGCTACGAGCGCGGCCAGCCGGTTCTGGTGGGCACCACCTCGATCGAGAACTCCGAGGTTCTTGCAGAGATGCTGACCAAGGAGAAGCTGCCGCATCAGGTTCTGAACGCCAAGCAGCACGCGCGCGAGGCCGACATTGTGGCGCAGGCGGGGCGCCCGAAGATGATCACCATCGCCACCAACATGGCCGGGCGCGGCACCGACATTGTGCTGGGCGGCAACATCAGCAAGGCGATCGAGCAGGTGGAGAACGATGAAGCGCTCGATGCGGCGAAAAGGCAGCAGCAAATCGACGCGATGCGCGCCCAATGGGAGAAGGATCACGAGCAGGTCAAGGCGCTCGGCGGTCTGCGTATCATCGCCACCGAGCGGCACGAGTCGCGCCGGATCGACAACCAGCTGCGCGGGCGTTCCGGACGCCAGGGCGACCCCGGGTCCTCGCGTTTCTACCTGAGTCTGGACGACTCGCTGATGCGCATCTTTGCCGGCGACCGGGTCAAGGCGATCATGGACCGGCTGAAGATGCCCGATGGCGAGGCGATCGAAGCCGGCATCGTGACGCGCTCGATCGAAAGCGCCCAGCGCAAGGTCGAGGCGCGCAATTTCGACATACGCAAGCAGTTGCTCGAGTATGACGACGTGTCCAACGACCAGCGCAAGGTGATCTACCAGCAGCGCAACGAGATTCTGGATGCAAAGGACCTGACGGCCCAGATCACATCGCTGCGCGAAGGTTGTTTCAACGATCTGGTGCGCCAATACGTGCCGCCGGAATCGGTCGAGGAACAGTGGGACATCAAGGCGCTGGAGCGGGTGCTGGACGACGAGTGGAAGGTCAATGTGCCATTGCACCAGCGGGTCAGCGAGGCCAGCGCGATCACCGATTCGGACCTGCTGGCGGCGGTGCGCGAAGAGGCCGCCAGGGTCTTTGCGGCCAAGGTGGAACAGGTTGGCGGTGAGAACTTCACCCAGTTCGAGCGCATGGTGTTGCTGCAAAGCATAGACACGCACTGGCGCGAGCATCTGAGCTCGCTCGACTACCTGCGCCAGGGCATCCATCTGCGCGGCTATGCCCAGAAGCAGCC
>JBMOJJ010000173.1:0-7890 GCA_049315845.1 Rhodoferax sp. | reverse complement strand
TGCGCTACCGCTCGGTCGGCGACTTCACGGCACCGATCACGATCCGCATGCCCTGTGGCGGCGGCATCTACGGCGGCCAGACGCACAGCCAGAGTCCGGAATCCGTGTTCACGCAGGTCTGCGGCCTGCGCACCGTGATGCCGTCCAATCCCTACGATGCCAAGGGCTTGCTGATCGCAGCGATCGAGAACGACGACCCCGTCATCTTCCTCGAACCCAAGCGCCTCTACAACGGACCCTTTGACGGCCACCACGACAAACCGGTCGTGCCCTGGTCCAAACACCCGATGGGTGCCGTGCCCGAGGGCTATTACACGGTGCCGCTGGACTCGGCGGCGGTGTTCCGCCCCGGCAAGGCGCTGACCGTGATCACCTATGGCACCATGGTCTTTGTTGCCGAGGCCGCCGCCAACGAGAGCGGGATTGATGCCGAAATCATCGACCTGCGCTCGATCTGGCCGCTCGATCTGGAGACCATCGTCGCCTCCGTCAAGAAGACCGGACGCTGCGTGGTGCTGCATGAAGCGACGCGCACCAGCGGCTTTGGCGCCGAACTGGTGTCGCTGATTCAGGAGCACTGCTTCTACCACCTGGAGGCGCCGATTGAGCGCGTCACCGGCTGGGACACACCCTACCCGCACGCGCAGGAATGGGCATACTTTCCCGGCCCGGCGCGCGTGGCAGCGGCACTCAAACGCACGATGGAGGCATGATGGGCATTCACACAATCAAAATGCCGGACATCGGCGAAGGCATTGCCGAAGTTGAACTGGTGGCCTGGCATGTGAAAGTCGGCGATCTGATCGCCGAAGACCAGATCCTGGCCGATGTGATGACCGACAAGGCCACGGTCGAGATCCCGTCACCGGTGGCGGGCAAGGTGCTTGCGCTTGGCGGCGCGGTGGGCCAGGTGATGGCGGTCGGCTCCGATGTGATCCAGATCGAAGTCGAGGGTGCAGGAAGGGCTAGCCCCCAGGCTTCGCGCTCCGCGTCGTCGCTGCCCCCCGAGGGGGCTGATCCGGCTTGGGGCGGCCCGGCGCCGGATCGCGCCGTCAAACCCGACCTGGTGACAGAACCCTCGCCGGCCAAAGCCGCAGCACCGGCGACGACAGCCCCGGTGCCAGCGAAGCGAGAAACCGCAGTCGCAGCGGCCACGGTTCATGTACGCGCCAGCGGCGACAAACCGATTGCCTCGCCCGCCGTGCGCCGGCGCGCCTGGGATCTGGGCATCGAGTTGCAGTTCGTCCCCGGCACCGGAATGGCCGGTCGCATCACGCAGCAGGACCTCGACGCCTACGCGAGCAGCGCCGGACAAGCAACCAGTGCCGGCGTTGCCGACCTGCGCTACGCTGAGCGCACGGCCGAAGAAGCGATTCCCGTCATCGGTCTGCGGCGCAAGATCGCGCAGAAGATGCAGGAGGCCAAGCGCCGTATTCCGCACTTTACCTACGTCGAAGAAATCGACGTGACCGAACTCGAAGCCCTGCGCGGCCGTTTGAACGCCAAGCACGGCAAGGACCGCAGCCGCCTGACGCTGCTGCCCTTTCTGGTGCGCGCCGTGGTGCTGGCGGTGCGCGAGTTTCCGCAGGTGAACGCGCGCTACGACGACGATGCCGCCGTGGTGACACGCTATGAAGCTGTGCATCTGGGCATGGCCACGCAGACCGAAGGTGGCCTCATGGTGCCCGTGCTGCGCCACGCTGAAACGCGCGACCTCTGGGCCTGCGCGGCCGAACTGTTGCGCTTGAGCGAAGCCGCTCGCAGCGGCAAGGCCACGCGCGAAGAACTCACCGGCTCCACCATCACGATCACCAGCCTGGGGGCGCTGGGCGGCATCGTCAGCACGCCGGTGATCAACCACCCCGAGGTCGCGATTGTCGGCGTCAACCGCATGGTCGAGCGCCCGATGATCCGGGGCGGCGCGGTGGTCGCGCGGCAGATGATGAACCTTTCTTCCTCGTTCGATCACCGGGTCGTTGATGGCATGCACGGCGCCGAGTTTGTCCAGTTGCTGCGCGGCTACCTCGAGTGCCCGGCCACCCTGTTTGTGGAGTAAGCGATGCAAACACAACAGACCAGGCTGCTGATCATCGGCGGCGGCCCCGGCGGCTACATCGCCGCCATCCGGGCCGGACAACTCGGCATTGCCACCACGCTGGTGGAGGGCGGGGCACTGGGCGGCACCTGCCTGAACATCGGCTGCATTCCGTCCAAGGCCCTGATCCACGCCAGCGAGGCCTTTCACCAAACCCGCCAATTCAGCGGCAAGTCGCCGCTGGGAATCCAGGTTGACGCGCCCCGCATCGACCTGGCACAGACGGTGCGCTGGAAAGACGGCATCGTCCGACGCCTGACGCAGGGTGTGGCGGCGCTGCTCAAGAAGAACGGCGTCACCGTCATCCAGGGCTGGGCGCGTGTGCTTGACGGCAAGACGGTCGAAGTGCAAGCAGCCGACGCCGCAGCGCTGCGCATCAGCTGCGAACACCTGCTGCTGGCCACGGGTTCCAGCGAAGTCGCCCTGCCCGGTCTGCCCTTTGGCGGACGCGTCATCTCCTCGACGCAGGCCCTGTCACCGACCGTGCTCCCAAAGCGCCTGGTGGTGGTCGGCGCCGGTTACATCGGCCTGGAACTCGGCATCGCCTACCGCAAGCTCGGCGCCGAAGTGACCGTGGTCGAGGCGCTGGAGCGCATTCTGCCGGTCTATGACGAGGAACTGGTCAAGCCGGTTGCCGCTTCACTGCGCAAGCTCGGCGTGCAAGTCCAACTCGGTTGCCGGGTGCAAGGCCTCAACGCTGCGGGTAATGCGGTGCAGATCGCCAACACCAAGGGCGAGATTTCGGAACTGGCAGCCGATCAGGTGCTGGTCGCAATCGGTCGCACCCCGCGCAGCCAGGGCTTTGGTCTGGAAAGCCTGCTGCTCGACATGAACGGCCGCGCGCTCAGGGTCGATGACCAGTGCCGCACCTCGATGCGCAATGTGTGGGCGATCGGAGACCTGACCGGCGAGCCGATGCTGGCGCACCGCGCGATGGCGCAAGGCGAGATGGTGGCAGAAATCATCGCCGGCCGGCGGCGGCATTTTGCGCCCGCAGCGATCGCCGCGGTGTGCTTCACCGACCCCGAACTGGTGGTGGTGGGACTGACGCCGCAGGAGGCGACAACAAAAGGACTCGACTGCGTTCATGCCCAGTTCCCGTTTGCCGCCAACGGCCGCGCGATGACACTGGAAGCCGGCGACGGCTTTGTGCGCGTGCTGGCGCGCCGCGACAACCACCTGATTCTGGGATGGCAGGCGGTCGGCGTCGGTGTCTCGGAGCTGAGCACCGCGTTTTCGCATTCGATCGAAATGGGAGCCTGCCTGGAAGACGTGGCAGGCACGATCCATGCGCACCCGACGCTGGGTGAGGCGGTGCAGGAAGCGGCACTAAGGGCGCTCGGCCACGCGCTGCATATTTAGATCTTGCGGGACAGACCGCAGCCACACGAAGTGGGCCAGCTCTGTCCTCAACTCGAAACGGGAGGTTGGATGTCCCTCTTGCGGGACAGACCGCAGCCACACGAAGTGGGCCAGCTCTGTCCTCAACTCGAAACGGGGTGTTGGATGTCCCGCTTGCGGGACAGATCGTGGGCGAATCAGACGCCGGCCAGAATTCTCAGGCCGCCTGGATCCACAACGTTCAGCAACCGTCCTGAACCGCTGATCAGACTGCGCTCGCGCAGATGGCGCAGCACGCGGGACAGCGTCTCGGGCGCAATGCCCAACTGGGCCGCAATGGAGCGCTTTCGCTGTTGCAACTGCACCGCCATCACACCTCTGTCGCCGGTCTGGGCGTGCCGCAGCAGCCATTCGGCACAGCGCGCCTCCGCGTCTTTGGCCAGGCGGCTGACCGCGAATTCGGTTTGCTGGCGATGCGCCATCGCCACGTCATGCAACACGGCCAGGGCCGATGCGGACATTGCTGCCAGCGAACGCTGGAATTCGAGCACCGGCACCTGTCGCAAATGGATTTCGGTCTCGGAAACGCCGTCCACCGCATGCGGCAGATTCAGCACGGCCGAACTGGCGTCGAGCCAGCAGGGCCCCTCCACCACGCCGAGTTGATGCTCCATCACATCACCTTCGATCACGCCCAATGCGACGCGACCCGACTCGACATAACTGACCCAGGCCGGTGTCAGGCCGCGACGAAGCAGCACCTCGCCTCGGACAACAACTCGCGCTTCAGCGGGGAGTTCAAGAATTTCAGCGGCTAGCATGGGAGCGACTGTGCCGCTTTGGGGCCCAACCGACCTTGAGCAAAATCAAACAAACTTGAGTAAAAGCCTCACAACACCAGCATCGCACGAAAATCGTTGACATTGGTGAAGGTCGGCCCGGTCGTCACCAGATCGCCTAAACCGGAGAAATAGCCGTAGGCGTCGTTGCGGTCCAAAAAGGCCTCGATCTTCATCCCTGCCGCCAGGGCCCGGCTCAGCGTGGCGGGCCCGACCCGGGCGCCGGCATTGTCTTGCACACCGTCAATGCCGTCGGTATCGGCCGCCATCGCGTAGACATCGGCCTGGCCCTGCAGCGCCTGCGCCAGCCCAAGGCAGAATTCGCCCGCTCGCCCGCCGCGGCCGCGCGCGACGGCAGGGCTCTGCGGTCGCACCGTGACCGTGGTTTCACCGCCGCTCAGGATCACGCAAGGCCGTTGAAACGGCTCGCCCCGGCTGGCCACCGAACGGGCCAGCGCCGCATGCACCTTGCCCACGTCGCGCGCCTCGCCTTCCATTTCGTCGCTCAGAATATGCGCTGCCAGGCCGGCCGCGCGCGCCGCCTGGGCCGCCGCCAGCAAGGACTGGTAGGGCGTTGCTATCAGGTGAAGTCGGGGTCGCTCAAACACCGGATCACCCGGCTTTGGCGTCTCCAGCCATCCGCTGGCCAGGGCGGCGCTGACCGGCGCGGGCAGCGCAATGCGGTAGCGCTGCAGGATCGAGATGGCGTCGGCACAGCTTGTACGGTCCGCAACGGTCGGTCCGCTGGCAATGACGGAGGGATCGTCACCCGGCACGTCGCTGATCGCGAGTGTGACGACCGAGGCCGGTGCGCAGGCCGCGGCGAGCCGCCCGCCCTTGATCCGGGACAGGTGTTTGCGAACGCAGTTCATCTCGGCGATGTTGGCCCCCGAATTGAGCAAGTCCTGGTTGACACGCTGCTTGTCCTGTAGCGTCAGGCCATCGGCGGGCAAAGTCAGCAGAGCCGAGCCGCCACCCGAGATCAGGCACAACACCAGGTCGTCACGGGTCAGGCCCCGGGTCAGCGCCATGATGCGCTCGCTTGCCAGCAGGCCGGCGGCGTCCGGCACCGGGTGCGCGGCCTCGATCACCTCGATGCGCTGGGCCAGACCCTGCGGGCGCGGCGGTACGTGCTGGTATCGCGTTACCACCAGTCCCGACAGCGCGGCATCGGCGGGCCACAGCGCCTCGAGCGCCTGCGCCATCGCGCCGCCGGCCTTGCCGGCGCCCAGCACCAGCGTTCTGCCCTTGGGCGGCGACGGCAGAAAGGCCGCCATGTTGTGCAGCGGCAGTGCGCGCTGCACCGCAACACGGTACAGGTGCCGCAGGAAGCCGTCCGGTTGCCGCCAGGGGTCCGGTGCAGGATCGCAAGCGGTGTCGGTCATGCCATGATTGCCGTGCGCGCAGTGCAGGCCTCGGCCCGACTATTTCTTGCCCAGCCCCAGCCGCTGCGCACCCTCGGTATAAAGGCGCACCTTGTCCTTCATGAAGGCGTCCATCTGGTCCAGGCCGACATGGACCAGCTCAAACCCGCTCTTGGCCGCCAGTTCCTTCATCTCAGCCTCGTTGTTCAGCGTCGCCCAGAGGTCGGACAGGCGCTTGCGCGCCTCGGGCGGGGTGGACCTGGGCACGCCGATGCCGCGGTAGGCGCCATCGACCCAGTCGATGCCAAGTTCCTTGAAGGTGGGCACATCCGGCAGCAGCGGATGGCGCTTTTCCATCGCGATCGCCAGCGCCCGCACCCTGCCCTTGTTGTTGATCGCAAACGCGGAATAGGTCATCGCCCCGTCGACCTGGGCGCCGAGCACGGCAGTGGCCATGTCGCCGGTGCCCTTGTACGGAATGTAGTTGGTCTTGACCGAGAACGCCGCGTTCATGCGTTCATGCGCGGCGTGGTTGGCCGAATTCAGGCCCGAGCCGCCGAGATTGAGCGCGCCGGGCGCGGCCTTGGCAGCCTTGATGAAATCGGCAAAGGTCCTGATCGGACTTTGCTCCGGCACCGCCAGGATGTCGGGCGTGAAATGGAACCAGAACACCGGCACGATGTCCTGCGTCTTGTACTGGACCTGGCCTTCGAGTGGCTGAAAGACGATGTGGGGCAGGTTGACCCCCACGATGTTCAGGCCATCGCCCGGCAACTGGTTCATCTGGCCCCACATCAGGCCACCGCCGGCGCCCGCCTTGTACTGGATGATGGTGTCGATGGCGGCGCATTTCTTCTTGAGCACGATCTGCTGGTGGCGCGCCGACAGATCGGACTCGCCACCGGGCGGAAAGGCCTGCCAGTAGAGCAGGTTCTTGTCGGGACACGCCTGCGCGATCGCGATCGGCGCGAGCAGCGCCAGGCCAAGGCAGCAAAGCAGCTTCTTCATGAGGGTCGTCTCCTTCATCGGTTCAAATGGCAGAACGCGGCTGACTGCATCGCGGGCTCACGCGGCGATGCGACGGCAGACCGCCTGTGTGACCTGCTGCGTCGTCGCGCTGCCGCCCAGATCGCGGGTGTGCAGCGCCGGGTCGGCCGTGACCTGCTCGATGGCCTGCATCAGCCTGCGCGCGGCTTCGATCTCGCCCAGGTGCTCGAGCAGCATCACGCAACTCCAGAAAGTGCCAACCGGATTGGCCAGGCCCTTGCCCATGATGTCGAAAGCCGAGCCGTGGATCGGCTCGAACATGCTGGGATAGCGACGCTCGGGATCGATATTGCCGGTCGGCGCAATGCCCAGACTGCCCGCCAGCGCGGCGGCCAGGTCGCTCAGGATGTCGGCGTGCAGATTGGTCGCAACCAGCGTGTCCAGCGTGGCCGGGCGGTTCACCATGCGCGCGGTCGCCGCGTCGACCAGTTCCTTGTCCCAGCTCACGTCAGAAAACTCTTTTGAAATCTGCAGCGCAATCTCGTCCCACATCACCATCGCGTGGCGCTGCGCGTTCGACTTGGTCACCACCGTCAGCAGCTTGCGCGGGCGCGACTGCGCGAGCCTGAAGGCGAAGCGCATGATCCGCTCGACCCCGGCGCGGGTCATCATCGAGACGTCGGTCGCAGCCTCGATCGGCTGCCCCTGATGCACGCGCCCGCCGACACCCGCGTACTCGCCTTCGGAATTTTCGCGCACGATCACCCAGTCAAGATCGGCCGCCTTGCAGCGCTTGAGGGGAGCGTCGATACCGGGCAGGATACGGGTCGGGCGCACATTGGCGTACTGGTCAAAGCCCTGGCAAATCTTCAGGCGCAAGCCCCAGAGCGTGATGTGATCGGGAATATCCGGATCACCGGCCGAACCGAACAGGATCGCATCCTTGCTGCGCAGCGCGTCCAGGCCATCGGCAGGCATCATCTCGCCGTGCTCGCGAAACCAGTCGCCACCCCAGCCAAAGGTCTCGAATTCAAAGCGCAGCGCGCTGGCGCCGCCTGCCAGCGCCGTCAGCACCGTCTGGCCGGCCGGCACCACTTCCTTGCCTATGCCATCGCCCGGTATGCAGGCTATCCTGTAGGTCCTCATGCCTTATTCACCCAGATAGGCAGCCCGCACCTTGGGGTCTTTCAGCATGATCTTGGCATCGCCCGACATCGTCACCAGACCCGACTCCATCACGTAACCGCGGTCGGCAATGGCGAGC
>JBMOJJ010000533.1:0-1795 GCA_049315845.1 Rhodoferax sp. | reverse complement strand
TGCGTTTCAAAGACAGTTGGTGAGCCTGGGGTTGCCGCTCAAGGAGGGGGGTGACTACTACGGTTTCAGCCTGGCTCTGGGCAGCGCCGATGTGTCGCTGCTGAGCCTGAGCAACGCTTATCGGGCGCTGGCCAATGGGGGACGCCATGGCGCGACGTCCTTGACTGTGGTTGCCAAGCCTGTGCTGCGCCAGATGCTCGATCCGCGCGCTGCATTCATCGTGGCCGACATACTTTCCGATCCCTTGCCGCGTGCCCGTACCTTCGGCACGGACAGCGTGCTGACCACCCGCTTCTGGACCGCCGTCAAGACCGGTACCAGCAAGGACATGCGTGACAACTGGGCGCTTGGATTCTCGCAGGCCTACACCGTGGGCGTTTGGGTCGGCAACGCCAGTGGCGCACCGATGTGGGACGTCAGCGGCACCAGCGGCGCCGCCCCGATCTGGGCCGCTGTGATGAATTACCTGCACAAGGCGCAACCCAGCCGCGCGCCCCAGCCACCGGCGGGCCTGAAGCCGATGCTTGTGCGCTTCTCATTGGGCAGCCAGGATGCGCCCCTGGAGGCGGCCCGAACGGAGTGGTTCTTGCAGGGCACGCAGCAGGCCGTTTTTTCCACCAACACTGAAACTGCTGTCGCCCCGGCCGAAAGGCTGCAAGGCCCGGGCCGGTCCGCGTTGCGCTCCCCTGGCAGGACCCGCATCACAGCGCCCGGCAGCGGCACGATCATCGCGCTCGACCCCGACATTCCGCCCAAGCGCCAGCGCGTGACTTTTGCCGCCGAGGGCGAGAACATTCGCTGGCTGATGGACGGCAAGGCCTTTGCCAACAGCGCATCAGCACAGTGGGCGCCCTGGCCTGGCCGGCATGTGGTCCAGCTCAGCGGCTTCAATGGCGAAATACTCGATGAGATCCGCCTGGAGGTCAGAGGGGCAGCGCTCCGAAGAGCCGGATCGGCGGCCCGGTCCAACGCGGACCCGGCAAGATGATCTGTGACAGCGCGCCGGCTCCGCATCCGGGCGTTCAAGCATCCTTGTTTGCGCTTCTGCTGCTGTTGATCGTGTAATGCGGCAGTCGCAGGCTGATCAGGATGCTTGCGCATGAAATCACCGCACACAGCAAGAACGCGGCGTGCGTGCCGTTGGCCAGCCCGTGACGCGCGGCCTCCATCAGGGGTGCAGCGTCCAGACCATGACTGCGGGCCAATGCCAGCATGGCTTCCTGGTCCTGCTGGCGGATCAGAATCTGCGGGGAAGAAAGCAGTCGGATCAGTTCATCGTCCCGCACATCAAACCTCTTCAGCGCGGAATGGATCTGCCGGGCGTAGAAAGAATTCACCAGCACGCTTGCAATGCCGACGCCAATCATGCTGCCAATCATCCGCGTGGATTGCGCCAGCGCTCCGGCCACGCCAATGTTGGCCCGGCCGACCACGGCCATGATCTGCAAGGTCAGGTTGGGCAATTGAAACCCGAGGCTGATGCCGCACAGTGCAAAGACCAGCATCATCACGCTGCCGGGCGTATCTGACTGAAGCCGTGTCAACAGCAGGCAGCTGGCGAACATGCCCAGCTGACCCCATGCAACGATCCGTTCGGCGCGCCGCAGTCGCGGCAACAGCCTGCCGTTCACTATGCTGCCCACTGTGATGAAGACCAGCAGCGGCGTCATCACAAGTCCAGCCTGGTTCGGCGACTGGCCAAAGCTTCCCTGCAGCAGCAATGGCGTGTAGAAGATCAGCATGAACATTGTCAAGCCAGTCAGGGCGCCCAACAGCATCAGCTTGCGCGCGCCGC
>JBMOJJ010000172.1:0-7931 GCA_049315845.1 Rhodoferax sp. | reverse complement strand
ACGGTCTTTTCATCAGCTTCGAGGGCATCGACGGCGCCGGCAAGTCCACGCACATCGAAGGCCTGGCGCAGGCATTTCGCGCGCAGGGCAGGGCGGTGACCCTGACGCGCGAACCGGGCGGCACGCCGCTGGCCGAGAAACTGCGCGAGATGGTGCTCAATGACCGGATGGACGCGATGACCGAGGTCTTGCTGGTGTTCGCCGCGCGGCGCGATCATCTTCAACAGGTCATCGAGCCGGCGCTGGCGCGCGGGGCGGTGGTCCTGTGCGACCGGTTTGCCGATGCGACCTTCGCCTATCAGGGCGGCGGGCGCGGATTCGATCTGACGCTGCTCTGCTTACTCGAGCAGATGGTGCAGACGACAGCGGTCAAGGGCACGGATTTGCTGCGCCAACCGAACCTGACGATCTGGTTCGACCTGCCGCCTGAGATCGCCGCCGCCCGGCTGGCGGGAACGCGCGCGCCTGACAAATTTGAAGCCGAGCCGGTCGAATTTTTTAGAAGGGTCGCGGCGGGTTACCTGCAGCGGCTGACGGTCGAACCGCAGCGGTTCGCGCGGATCGCCGCGGACCAGCCGCGCGATGCGGTCTGGTTGCAGGTCTTGAACACGTTGAAGGGCAGGGGATGGCTGGCATGAATGGCAGCGCCGTTGCGCCGTGGATCGTCGCGCAGGTGACGACCTTGCTGGCACAAAACGGGCACGCCTGGCTGCTGGCAGGGCCCTCCGGCATGGGCCAGTACAGCCTGGCGTTGGCTCTGGCTCGCGCGTGGCTTTGCGACCAGCCTTCGGCGCTGGGAGCGTGCAACCAGTGCGCGAGCTGCCATGCGGTCGATGTGCGAACCCATGCCGACCTATACGTGCTGATGCCGGAGACCGCCATGCTGGCGCTGGGATGGCCTCTGGGCGAGGGCGCGCAGACCGAGATCGACGACAAGAAGCGCAAGGCGAGCAAGGAGATCAGGATCGAGGCAATGCGGGACGCGGTGGAGTTTTGCCAGCGTACCGGCGCGCGCGCCAGAGGCAAGGCGATACTGGTCTTTCCGGCCGAAAGGATGAATGCGGTCGCCGCCAACGCCCTGCTCAAGACGCTGGAAGAACCGGCCGGTGATGTCCGGTTTGTGATGGCCAGCGAGGCCGCGCACCAGTTGATGCCGACGATTCGAAGCCGCTGCCTGACCCATGCAATGGCATGGCCGCGGCCGCAGGCGGCTCTGGCATGGCTGCAGGCGCAAGGTGTCGACCCGGCCCAGGCGCAGGTGATGCTGCGCGCTGCCGGTGGGCGGGCGCAGGACGCGCTTGAGTTTTACCAGGCCGGCAGCTCCGCGCAGCTATGGGTCGACCTGCCCAAGGCGATGGCCCGCGGTGATCTGTCGCTACTGAAGGACTGGTCGCCGGCGCAGACCGTGGACGCGTTGCAGAAGATCTGCCATGACGTCTTGGCGCTCAAGACCGGCGCCGCGCCGCGCTTTTTTGCGGCTGTCGACCTGCCTGCCGGAGGCGACCTGACCGGTTTGACGCAATGGAGCAGGGCCTTGTCCGCCACCCGGCGCACGGTCGAACACCCGTTCAACATGGGTCTGATGATCGAGGCCCTTGTGAGTCAGGCCAAAAACGCCCTAAACTCGACGCACTAACCATAGTCAACAAGAATTCGATGTTATCCAGCCCTCGCCCCAGTGTCATTCAATTGGCGGTCAAGGAGAAGTCCGCCCTTTATGCGGCCTACATCCCGCTTTTTTCGGAGGGCGGCATCTTTATTCCGACCCAGCGCGAATACAAGCTGGGAGACGATGTCTACGTTTTGCTGTCGCTTCCGGGCCAACCTGAACGCTATCCGGTGGCTGGCAAAGTCGCCTGGATAACGCCGGCCAAGGCGGCCAATCATCGGACGCAGGGCATTGGCGTGCGCTTCCCCGAGGGCAGCAAGTCACAGGCGCTCAGGTTGAAGATCGAAGAGCTGCTCGGCGCCCATCTTGCATCGGATCGGCAAACGCAGACCATTTGAGCGAAAGGCCGTCCTCTGTCGGCCCCTTTTGGCGTTAGCCGTCCACCCATGTTCACCGATTCGCACTGCCACCTGACTTTTCCTGAACTGGCCGCGCAGGTGCCGGCGATTCGCCAGGCCATGTCGGCGTCCGCAGTCGACCGTGCGCTGTGCATTTGCACCACGCTGGAGGAGTTTCCCAGCGTCCACGGTCTGGCATGTCAGTATGACAATTTCTGGGCCACCGCAGGCGTTCATCCGGACAATGAAGATGCGACAGAGCCCAGTCTGCAGGATCTGCTGCGTCTGGGCCGGATGCCGCGCGTGGTTGGAATCGGCGAGACCGGGCTCGATTACTACCGCCTGGGCCACCGGAGCATTGCCGACATGGCCTGGCAGCGTGATCGGTTTCGCGTGCATATCAGTGCCGCTCGTCAGCTCGGCCTGCCGCTGGTGATCCACACCAGATCGGCGTCCACAGACACCTTGGCGATCTTGCACGAAGAGTCTGAAGCCGGAGTCGGGGCCTGCCTGACGGGCGTGTTCCATTGCTTTACCGAAACCGCGCAGGTCGCGCGGGCGGCGCTCGACCTGGGGTTCTACATTTCGTTTTCAGGAATTTTGACTTTCAAAAATGCGCAGGACCTGCGCGATATTGCGGCCTTTGTGCCGCTGGATCGGCTGTTGATAGAGACCGACAGCCCCTATCTGGCGCCGGTGCCGCATCGGGGGAAAACCAACAACCCGTCGCTGGTGCCCCATGTGGCGGCAGAACTGGCAAGGCTGCGCAACTGCCCAGTGGAGATCATTGCCGACGCGACCAGCCGAAACTTCGAGGCCCTGTTCACCCGCGCCCTGACATCCGGCCAGACCGTCGATACACATCATGTTTAACTTTAAATATATTTTGTATCTTATTGTTTTATATGGATATTGTGTTTGCCATGCCGGCTCTTATGACGATTTTTTCAGCGCCATCAAGAGGGATGACCCAGAGCTCGTGCGGTCGTTGCTGAGCCGCGGTTTTGACGGCAACACGCTCAATCCTGCGGGTGACCACGGTCTTATCGTCGGGATTCGGGAGCCGTCGCCGAAGGCAATCTCGGTTCTGCTGAACTGGCCAGATATCAAGGTTGAGACGCGCAACGCCAATGATGAAAGTCCGCTCATGCTGGCTTCGCTGAAGGGCCTGACCGATCTGTGCAGGCAACTGATCGCCAAAGGCGCTGACGTCAACAAGCCCGGCTGGACGCCGCTGCACTATGCCGCGACTGCCGGGGACATTGCGGTCATCACCTTGCTGCTCGACAACCATGCGTACATTGACGCGCCGTCACCGAATGGCACAACCCCGCTGATGATGGCGGCGCACTACGGCACACCGTCAGCGGTGAAAGCGCTGCTGGAGGCCGGCGCGGACCCGATGCTCAAGAACGCGCTAGGTCTGCGGGCGCTGGAGTTTGCGCAGCGCGCCAGTCGACCCGATTCAGCCGAGATGATTGCCGCCTTTGTGCGCAGCCGTCATCCCAAAGGTGCCTGGTAGCCGACCCTGCTTGCTCACACGTTACTTCAATTGATACGATGTATATTATGTTAATAAGATAATATAGAAGTAAAGATTCACAGGCTGGGCTGCGACACCGAAAAACGGACGATCGGTGCGCTCAGGTCTGCAAAGGACGATCCGAGCGAAATCTCGCCCTGCCCATGCAACACGCATTCCTCGCGCCGAAGCAGCAGGTCCGAGCCATCACCCGCAAAGCGGACCCAGCAGCCGTAGGAGCTCAGATCGACCAGCATCACGCTGCCATTGCGCCAGTCAACCCGGGCGTGGGTGCGCGAAACTCGCGGATCGTCGACGACAAACTCCGCTTGCCGCAGGCGACCGATGTGAATCGGCAGATCGAATGACTTGAAGGTCCGACTGACGTCCATCCAGATCAGTTCGATCTGCCCGCCGAGGCTGTCGGTCTGGGTCGGATCAAACAGCGGGACCATGTCGGACTGCATGGTCAGCAAGGAAGATGGCGCATCGTCCTCCCAGTCCACCTGGTAGACGGTGCAAGGCTCGGCTCTCCCGCGGATGCTGATCGGCCCCAGAACACGAAAACGCACGCCTTCGGCCTCGTTGATTCCTTCGAGTGCAGCGCTGTTGGCCCATATCTGGTGCGCGCCCGACAGATCGCTCAGTCGCGCCGCCACGTTGACAGCGTCGCCGTAACAGTCTCCGGCGACGATCTCGACGTCACCGCAAGAGACGCCGACACGTATCGGCAGGCGGTGCGCGACTGCGGCCTTCGCCATGCGTTCCTGGTGCTTGCGTTGAATTTCAACCACCGCGTTGATGGCAGACCGGTTGTTGTGGAACAGGGCTAGCACACCATCACCCAGCAATTTCACGACACGTCCACCATGCGCCGTGATGGTCTTCGCGATCCAGTTGGTTACCTGCGTGACCGCCTGTGTCGCCTGTGCGTTGCCCAATGCCTCGTAGACACTGGTGCTGCCGAAAAGATCGGTAAATACGACGGTAGCGTGAACACTCATTCCAGGCAAAATCTATTTCTGAACTTGCACACAGTTTAGGGCATAACAGGGGCCGACGAGATGTCGCCCCAAAATAGCAGAGCATCACGCCCGTCCAGCACCAGATCAGCTTTTGCGCCAACCGGCAAAACGATCTTGGTGGCGACGTGGCCATAGGGCAAGTTGGTCAGCACCGGGATTGTGATCTGTTGACGCAACCAGTCAACCACGGTGGCCAGTTTGTACCCCCGGTCGTGCGGCACCAGTTTGAAATCGGTGAACTGCCCCAGCAGAATTGCCTTTTGCCGACCCATCACGCCGGCATGCAGCAGTTGCGTCAGCATCCGCTCGATGCGGTAGGGATGCTCGGCCACATCCTCCAGAAACAGCAGACCCCCTTTGATGTCCGGGAAATACGGAGTGCCGAGCAGCGAAGTCAGGACCGAGAGATTGCCACCCCACAGCGTTGAATTCCGGATCGGACGGGCAATGACGGCATTGGCCTGCCGGCCCTGCCGCCATCCCGCGCCCTCCCCCTGCCCGCTGGTGAGATCGCCAAAACAGGCCTCCGTGATCTCGTCGGGTGTGCCCGGCACCCCAAAGCTTTCGCACAACGCGGGGCCGGCCCAGGTGATGGCGCCGGTCTGCGCCAGCACGGCGCTCTGAAATGCCGTGAAATCACTGATGCCGACAAACAGCATTCCATGCTCGATGGCCCTGGCAACTTTCTTGTATTGAATGCCGCCAAGAATGCGGCTCAGGCCATAGCCGCCGCGCGAAATCAGCGCGATGTCGGCGCCGCTGGCGGCGGCTCGGTGAATGGCAGCCAGACGCGTCTCGTCGTCGCCGGCAAAGCGCAGATGGCTGTCCAGCGCAGCCGCGTCAATCTCCACTTCGTAGCCGAGCGCCCGCAGGCGCGCTACGCCACGACGAAAGGCCGCCTTGTCGCGCACCGCGCCGGATGGAGAATAGATGTAGACGTGTTGTTTCATGGGCGATCGATCAGGAGGCAACCTTATCATGACGACGCCACCGCGAGCGCAGCGCTGCGCGGTGCCCTTCATCCGGATAGGGGGCCTGGTAAGCGGAGTGTGACGATTCAACCGCTGTCGCCGCGGCGACCAAGGTCTGGCCGGCATAGCGACCCGGCGTGCAGGAGGGCAGCGCAGCAGCCAGCGCATCGCCGCGGTCCTGCAGCATCAGCACCACGTTTTTCAAGTCGAGCTGCAGAACCAGTTCGGTCAACACCTGCAGGTGCCAGTCCAGCGTGTGGCCGGCCTCCTTCTTGATCTTGTCACTCTTGCCAAAACCGATCAGATCAGGTGCGACAACCCGGTGCCCTGCATTCAGCAATTCAGGAATGATGTTCCTGAAGAAGTAACTCCAGCCGGTCGCGCCGTGCAGGCACAGGAAAGTTTGCGCGCCATCCACCGGCCCCTCGTCGAGGTAATGCAGACGCAGCCCACTGAGGCTGGGCAGGTCGCTCACAAAATGTGACTGCCAGGGATAGTCCTGCAGGTTCGCAAAGCATGCCACGGGTGTCCTCAAGGCATCGTCGCGCAAGGGCTGATGGCCGAGCCGTTGCGTCAGCCGTTTGCGCTGAAAGAACTCCTGCAGCAGGGCGGCACACTGCGTCGCCATGACGCCGCCCAGAACCTGTGTCCGGTGATTCAACTGCCTGTTGGCGAACAGGTCGAGCACAGAGCCCGCGGCCCCGGCCTTCGGGTCCGGCGCACCAAACACGACGCGTCCAATTCTTGCGTGCAGCATCGCCCCGGCACACATCGCGCATGGCTCCAGCGTCACATACAGTTCGCAGTCGTCGAGACGGTAGTTCTGCAAGACCTGGGCGGCTGCGCGAAGCGCGATGATCTCGGCGTGCGCGCTCGGGTCGTGCGCTGCGATCGGGGAATTGCCTGCGAGCGCAATCACCTGCCCTGCCCTCGCCACCACCGCGCCCACGGGAACTTCACCCCGCTCCATCGCGCTTCGCGCCTGGACCAGCGCCAGCCCCATCAGGCTGCTTTCAGTCATTGCCTTCAGAAGGCTCAGTTGCCAAGCCCAGCCGCTGCATCCACCGAGCCAGCGCACGTTCGTTCTCGTTGCCTGATAAATACATGTCTTTCATGCTGGCGTGCGATTCGGGCCGGTGCTGGTTGATTTTCAGCTTGCATTGAAGTTCTGTGACGCGCAGTTCGAAGCCCACGATACCGGCCAACATCCTGGCCGCAAATTCAGGTCCAAGAGAACGCCATTGCTGGGCGTAGGCCGGCTCATGATCGGCTATCAATTTTTTCAGAAGCCGGTCCTTCGCGTCCGCCTCCTCGATCAGCGTCGCCTGCACCGTACAGTGCACGGCCAGGTAGTTCCAGGTCGGCACGCGCAGCAAATCCGGATAGACCGCCGGACTCAGGTAAGCGTGCGGCCCCATGAAGGCCACCAGCGCCTTCGGTCGCGACTTGAGGAAACGCCAGTGCGGATTGGGTTTTGCAACGTGTCCCAGCAACACCAGTTCGTCCCCGGTCTGCTCCAGGTGCAGCGGGATATGGCTGACAAATGGAAGACCCGTGTCGTCGACGCCGATCAGGCTGGAAAACGGATGTTCACGCATGATCCTGATCGCATGAAGGCGCTCGTCCGCCTTGAATTGGGCTGGCAGATACATCGTCACTCCTTGCTGAAACCGGTCACCTGATGCGGTCCGGTCTCAGACGGAGCCTTGCAGCATGCAAAATGCCGCAATCTTGTTGCCGTCCAGGTCCCGGAAATAGGCGCCATAGAAGTTGCCGCCGCGCAGACCCGGCGCGCCTTCATCGCGGCCCCCCAGCGCCAGCGCCCTGGCATGCAGCGCGCCGACCTGCGCGGAGTCCCTGGCCAGCAGCGCGATCATGGTCCCGTTGCCAATCGTCGCCGGTTGGCCGTCAAAGGGCTTCATCACACTGAACATCGGCTGCTCAGGAGTAACCCCCCAACCGACACCGCGATCGGTCTCAAAAAAGCGCTTGGCGCCCATGACACCCAGCAGATCGTCGTAAAACGCCAGTGCACCCGAAAGATCATTGGTGTCAACGCAGGTGTAGCCGATCATGGAATTTCCTTTGCTGAAAAATGGTGATGAATGAAACAGTGCCGATAGTATCGTTCTGTGACCGCACGGACGGGCACTACTCCCACTCAATAAAAGTACACGCGCAACGTGTTGATTTTATTGAGTATTTTTCTAGTTTGTAACTTCTTTGTAACTGTTGACGCATAGTTTTAACTCAGCCAATCTGTAACTTGTTGATTTCATTGAGATTCTTGCACACTATCGTAATCTTACTGAAGCGAGCCGCATAAACGCTACAAATGAAGCCCAAAACGCGCTGTCCTTGTAAGTAGTTCGCATCAGTCTGCTGCCTCGCCACTATAAGCCAAAA
>JBMOJJ010000532.1:0-1805 GCA_049315845.1 Rhodoferax sp. | reverse complement strand
GATGCGGCCGTCTTCCGAGGGCACCGTCATTTCGGTCATGACCAGCGCTGCGCCACCCAGGGCGCGCGCCGTGTAATGCTGGAAATGGAAGTCGCCAGGCATGCCATCGGTGGCGGAGTAGGTGCACATCGGCGACACCACCACGCGGTTGCTGAGCGTCATGTTGCGCAGCTTGAAGGGCGTGAACATCGGCGGCACCGGCGGCTTGGCCGGATCATCGTGCAGGCCGGCCTGCTGCTGGAACCAGCGGTCGACGCTCTCGACATATTTGGCGTCGCGCAGCTTCTGGTTGGCGTGACCGACGCGCTGGCTCCCAGTCAACACGGCGAAGGCCAGTTGCTCGGGCTCCATGTAGACGTAGCGCTCGATGTCCTCGAACCAGCTCATTCGGTTGCGCGCTGCGCTTTGCAGCTTGAGCGCCTCAATCTCGCGCTCGGCCTGGTAGCGCGCCAGGCGCTCAGGCACGCTGCCTTCGATGCTGTTGAGCACCTTGGTCAGCGCGATGCCATCTTCCATCGCCAGCTTGGTGCCCGAGCCGATGGAAAAGTGTGCGGTATGGGCGGCATCGCCGATGAGCACTATGTTGTCCTTGAACCAGCGCTCGCACAGCACACGGTTGAATTTCATCCAGACAGCGGAGCCGCGCAGGTGGCGGGCGTTGGAGATCAGGCTGTTGCCGTCGAGCAGATCGGCAAACAGGTTTTCGCAGAAAGCGATCGCTTCTTGGGGTTCCTTCGTGTCGAGGCCGGCGCGGTACCAGGTAGGCTCCGGCGTCTCGATGATGAAGGCCGACATCTCGTCGTTGAAGCGGTACGCGTGCAGGTTGAACCAGCCCCACTCGGTCTGCTTGAAGGCGAAGGTGAAGGCGGTTTCGAACTTCTTCTTGGTGCCCAGCCAGATAAAGCGGTTCGTGCGCAGATCGATGCGCGGGTTGAAATGCGCCTCATGCTTGCTGCGCACGGTCGAAGCCACACCATCGGCAGCGACCACCAGATCGTATTTGCGGGCGTACTCGTCGGGGTCGGTGATCTCCGTTTCCCAGACCATCTTCACGCCCAGTGCGGCGCAGCGCTTCTGGAAGATTTCCTGCAGCTTGAGTCGCGCGATGCCGCAGAAGCCGTGGCCGCTGGAAGTGATCTTGCGACCCTTGAAAAAGACATCGACATCGTCCCAATGACGGAAGTTGGCCTCGATCTCGTTGACCACTTTCGCGTCGGCAGCCCGGAAACCGTCCATGGTCTTGTCGGAAAAGACGATGCCCCAGCCGAAGGTGTTGTCGGCTGCGTTGCGGTCGAAGGTGGTGATATCGTGCGCCGGGTTGGCCTGCTTCATCAGCAGCGAGAAATAGAGACCTGCTGGGCCGCCGCCAAGAACTGCAATACGCATGGTTTTCCTTCAGTATTCAGGTCGTCTTTGACCGGATCGTGATATCCCCTTTCAACTTGCCCAGGAGACCGGTCAGTTGCTGGAGTTCGGATGGATCAAAGTCACACAGCAGCGAACTCACCCATCGTTCGTGCTGCACGGCCATTTTCTGGAAAAGCTTCTTGCCCTTGGAAGTCAAGCTGATGGCGTACGCGCGGCGATCGTTGGGATCGTCACGCCGTTGAACCAGATCTTCCTCGATCAGGCGATCCGTCAGCGCAGTGATATTGCCGCAAGTCACCATCAAGAGCCTCGACAACTCCTTCATCTTCAGACCGTCGGGATAGCGGTAGAGCTGTGACATGAGGTCAAAGCGTGGCAGCGTGGTGTCAAAACCGTTACGCAACTCCGTGCGCAAACGGATCTCCATCAAGTGGTAA
>JBMOJJ010000531.1:0-1805 GCA_049315845.1 Rhodoferax sp. | reverse complement strand
AGGTCGGCGTGCGCATCAACATCGACGTGCTGAACTCGCAAAGCCAGCTGTACGACACCAAGGCCAAGCTGGCCAAGGCGCGCTATGACGTGCTGGTCGGCGGCCTCAGGCTGCGCCAGGCCAACGGCACGCTGGTGCGCGAGGACCTGCAAGGCGTCAACGCACTGTTAACCCCGTAAGCACCTGTTCTATCGCCTCGGCCAGGCGCTCGACCGCGCCCTGATGCGCGCGCGCAAAGGCGTCGGTCGCGCGCCGCGCCGCCTCCAATCTTTCATCGTCCCGGGCCAGCGCCTGCGCAACGCCGACCGCGGCTGACAGGTCGCTCGCCCGCTGCGCCGCCCCGGCCGCGGCGGCCAGCTCAGCCGCCTCGGCAAAATTGAAGGTGTGCGGACCCATCACCACCGGACAGTCGCAGGCCGCCGCCTCGATCAGGTTCTGGCCGCCAAGCGGCTCAAAGCTGCCGCCGAGCAGGGCGACGTCGGCCAGCGCGTAATAGAGCGCCATCTCGCCCATCGAGTCGCCGAGCCAGATCGTCGGCCGCGCGGCGCCGATGGCGTCCGCCGGAGCCTCGCGCCAGCTGCTGCGGCGCGACAGCACAAAGCCTTGCTGTTCGATCAGGGCCGCGACCTCGTCAAAGCGATGCGGGTGACGCGGCACGATCAGCCACTGCACCAGTCCGTCCCTATCCGCCGACGCCGACAGTATCTGAAGCAAGGCCAGTTCTTCGCCCGCGCGCGAGCTCGCAAGCATCACGATCGGGCGCCCCGCCCGGTCATGCCAGGCTCGGCCGGCGGCCCACTGGGCGGCGTCCGGCGTCGAATCGAACTTCAGGTTGCCGAAAACACCGCGCACGTCGGCGCCCAGCGTGGCAAGGCGCGCGGCATCATCCTTCGTCTGCGCCCAGACCGCGGTCAGGCTGCGGTAGGCGGGCCGCGCCAGCCAGTCCAGATGGTTGGTCCAGCGTTGCGATTTCTCGCTCATGCGCGCGTTGGCCAGCACCAGCGGAACCCCGGCGCGCTGGCAGGCAAAAGCCAGATTGGGCCAGATTTCGGTCTCCATCAGGATGCCGATGCGCGGCCTGAAATGATCGAGAAAGCGCCGCGCCGCCCCCGGGGTGTCCCACGGCTGCCAGCTCTGCAGGTCGCCGCTCAAGAGCAGCCGGGCACCCTCCGCGCGGCCGGTCGCGGTGCCGTGCGTGAGCACCAGCCGCATGCCGGGCAAGCGCTGGCGCAGGCGCTGCACCAGCAGCGCCACCGCGCGCGTTTCTCCGAGCGAGACCGCGTGCACCCAGACCGAGTTGCCATCGGCGGCGGGGGCCGGGGCGTGATAGCGGCCAAAGCGCTCCTCCACCGCCTGCAGATAACCCGGCTCGCGCACGCCGCGGCGCGCCAGCTTGCGCCGCAGCAGCGGCTGCGCCAGCCACATCAGCAGGCTGTACAGCAGCCGAGTCATGCCACCACGCTGGCGCCGGCCAGCGCCTGTCAGGCTTGCCAGACCGAATCCACCGAGGGCGTCGGCTGCGCAAACACGCTGCGCTGACGGTCAGAGCGTTGCGGAGCGGTGCGCCAGGCAGTGTCGAAGTTGTAGATCTGCACATGACGCAGTCCGAGCGCGACCGCGATGTGGCTCAAACCACTGTCGACGCCAACCACGCCCTCGCATTCGGCCAGCCGGTCGGTCAGCTGATCGAGCGTCAGACGCGGCCAGACCTCGGCCCGGTCCAGCGCGGCCGCGATCTGCCGCGCGCACTGCTGTTCGCCGTCGCTGGCCCGGTGCTCGCCGGGTACGCGGGTGAGCGGGCCGAC
>JBMOJJ010000171.1:0-7973 GCA_049315845.1 Rhodoferax sp. | reverse complement strand
GCAGAAGGTGATCGATGGCTGGGTCACTGGACAAAAAGAATGGACATCTGCCGCAAAACTTTTTTCCCTCCAGGTTGGTGTAATTGGCATGGTTGCCTTTACCTCGTCCGCAGGCACGTCCACTAATCCCAGTAGTGAATGTTTTTCACGCAAGGCCCTTATCACCTTTTTTAGATGCTGGGCAACATCAATGTTGGGGGCACCCAGGGTGCGAGCAACATTGGCGTTACGCGATCTTGCGTACCAGGACATGACGGCGCGGCCTTGATAGGCTTGTGATCCCAATGTAGCAACCAATGCATGGGGTCGCAAACCATGCGCTGCAGCATGGCGCAATCCCCAAAAGCCGGCACCCCAGTGAAATGTGAGTAACAGAATGCCTTGATCTTGTGCTGGCCACGCGCCTTCAACTATCAGGTACTTTTCCATCCAGGCATCATTGCGCCACAAGCAAAGGTAGTGGTCTGCGTGGTCCACCAGTGTTACAAGTCGTCTCACTCGCAGCCAGTGAAATTCATCTGCGCCGGCCCAACCCCTGCTGCGGGCTTGCTGCAGTGCCTCCTCACACGCTGCACGGTACAACCAGGGCATCCTAGCCAGCCATTGGAAAACGAAGAAGCAGAGGCGCCAGGGCAATAATGCCGCTAAACCCGGTAACAAGACCAACTCCAAAGCATCGTGCAGTTCGGTCTTCAGTCGCAACTTCATGGCTTCGAAATTCATGACCATTGATGTGGTAGTCGAACCAAGCCAGGCGTTAGACTGGGGCTAACCCACTGAAACACGATGAAGTCTTTCCAAATATCGTATTCCACCAAACCCTGAGCGTCAAACAAATAGAAACTCAGCGAGTACTGGCCTGAATGCAGGGGAAGTTGTGGAAAAGTCAACACTGCCTGCCATGATGTCCAGCCGTCTTGGGTTACAAGTGCACAGGGCTGCACACCTTCTGCGTGGGTAGCAACAGAAGTAATGCCGGCGCCCTGATACTGCTCCAGCATCACCCCAATGCTGGGTGTTTCATCGCTGCGAGATACTGCCCGGACCTGAATGATCAGATCAGAACCTGTCAGTTCTTGATCAGCATCACCACCGCGACCATTCAGGTTGCTGACTTGCACATCCTGTAGCCCCGCTTGTTTCCCCCCCGCCACCCACTCGCGCAGGTCAAGATCAACGGTCAGGCCCATACTTTGGCTTGCCGGGGCGCTGGCCTGCGGCGGCGTGTCTTGCATTCTTACATGTGTTGAATAATTTGCCAGGACAGAATCAACATCGCCCAGGCCACGCACTTGACCTTGATCGAGCCACAGCACCTGGTCACACAGCTGGCGCACATGATAGAGGCTGTGCGAACAAAACAAAATGGTACAGCCATTTTGGCGAAATGACTCAATGCGCTGGACGCATTTTTTCTGAAAGTGTTGGTCTCCCACCGATAGCGCCTCGTCAATGATCAACAACTCAGGTTGCACCGCTGTTACAAGCGCAAACGCGAGCCTGACCGTCATGCCCGAAGAGTAGGTCTTGACCGGACGGTCGATAGCCTCCCCCAACTCTGAGAATGCGATGATTTCATCGGCCAGTCGGGTCATCTCACCTGGACCCAGACCAATGAAGCCGCCGCCAAACATCAGATTGTCACGACCGGTAAAGTCTGGGTGAAACCCTGCACCAAGTTCCAGGATGGCGGTGATGCGCCCTGTCTGCTTCAAGTGCCCTGTCGAAGGCTGAACGGTGCCAGCCAGCAGTTTGAGCAGGGTGCTCTTGCCTGCGCCGTTGTCGCCGACGATTCCCAGACACTGACCACGCCGCAAGTCAAAGCTCACATCCTTCAAAGCCCAGTGGGACTGTGAACGGTCGGCCCATCCGAGCAAGGTCAGCAAACGCTGGTGCGCCGAGCTATAGAGGCGGTAGCGCTTGCCCAAGCCCTGCACCAGCAATACTGCGTCACTCACAGCCAGTCCACCAACTCGTCTCGGCTGCGCCGTATGCAGCCGTTGAGCAGCAGGGCCAGCGCCAGCAACCACCCCAGGGCAATTGCCCACAACATCAAGTCAGGCCAAATGCCCTGCAACAAGACAGACTGGTACGACAGCACGAAGGAGGTCATTGGATTGGCGAACAAGAGCCAACGCCACTGTTGCGGAAACATGGTCAAAGGAAAGAATATGGGCGATAGATAGATCCCGACCGACAGGAAGAAAGCCAGAATTTGCAGAGTGTCGCGCATGGCAGCAGCCAAAATAGCCATCAAATGCGCAAGCAACAATGCCAACGCGCCCTGCAGCACTAACAGAAGGGGAATCGCCAGGATGGACCACGTAAGGCCGCTGACAGGCAAGTAAGCCAGTGTCAATAAGACCATCAATGGCACAAATACCAGCCACCCCGCAAGCACGCTGCGTGCTACAAAAAGAACCGGCGGCAAGGCATTTTTTTGCAGCAAGCCACCAGCCTCCACCAAACTGCTTGCACCACGTGACAACGACTCGCAGAAGGCCAACCAAGGCAGGGAGCCTACCACCAGATAGGTACCGACACGCGCAGTCGGAGCGCCGTCGCCCATTCGCATAGCAAAGACGATGTCAAATACCAGGAAATAGGCCCCAACTGTGAGGATCGGCTGAATGTAGGCCCATAAGACTCCGGCCCCGGAGCCGGCGTAGCGGCTGGCCAGTTCGCGTTGCGTCATGACCCATAGCAGCCCCCGGGCGCGCCACAAGGACTGCCAGTCCTGCCAACACTGCTGCATAAGCTAAGGAATCATTTGGTGGCAGGACTCAACGTGCTACGGGCTTGGTCAAGGCTTCGATGGCTTGCTTGTCAAACACAAAGTCCTTGTGCAGACTTCCCACTTTAAGAAGGCGTGACTCAGTCATAATGGCGGCGCGCGCCTCAGTTATCAGTTGGGAACGCACCTCGTTATACGGTCTGGGGCCTTTTTCCTTTCGCTCCTCCAAGCGAATGATGTGGAGGCCAAACTGGGTTTCCACTGGACCGCTCAAATCACCCGGCTTTGCCAGCGCGTTGACAGCGTCCTCAAAGGGCCGCACCATCTTACCGGCGCCAAAAAAGCCAAGATCGCCGCCACGCGCAGCACTGCCGCTGTCGGTTGAATTGGCTTTTGCAAGATCTTCAAATGAGGCGCCAGAGCGCAACTGCGCCAAAAGCTCATTGGCCTTCTTGAGGGACTCAGGCCCTTTGTTGTCGATCAAAATATGACGCACCCTGGTTTGCGCAGGCTGCTCGAACCGGGTGCCACTCGCTTTGTAGGCGCTTTGGGCATAGGCTTCAAGCGCAGCCTCGCTGGGAGCATTTTGGACGTCAAGTCTGGCAATGCGGGCATCTGACATAACGCGATCACGCGCGATGGTCAGCGCGGCGCCCACCAGCGGGTCTTTGCTCGCGCCATCACGCTCGGCTTCGGCCGCCAGAACACGACGCACCAACAGGTTGATTGCAATTTGCTGCACTGTCTCGGGCTTTGCCAACATCGCTTTGCGTTCCGCTTCCGGCGTGTACTGCAACTCAGAGAGGACATCGTTAGCGTTGATCTTCGCACCCGATGGGTCATGTTGTGCCAGAACGGATGACTTGGGCGTTGGCGCGCCGGCAGTGTCCTGTGCGACCGCCACCACTTGCGATAGCGTCATGGTCAAGAGAACTACCAAACAACGGGCGATGTACGAATTAAACATTTGAAAGAGGTACATAGGAAACTTACAGAACCAAGAATCGAACCGAACGCCGGTCCGGGTTACTTCAAATGAAAAAGGCGGGGTCTCCCCCGCCTTTCGCTCCAAGGGCACACCCACTGGGTGCGCCTTCAAGTGCTCAGTCAGATTACTGTTGTTGTGCAACACGCTGGTAACGGTGTTCCCAGGTCGCGCCCATAACAAACTGACCGGCGGCCGTAACTGGCCCGCGCGCGCTGGTGTAAGCAGAGCCCAGAATCGGCACGCCTGCGCTGTTATAGCCAGGCGTATGAAGCTTCGCCCAACCGTCCTTGTACGCACCCTGATTGGCCAACAGTCCCTTAACCGCCACCGTTCCGCCCAGCACTGTGGACACAGTCGGAGCGTTTACGTTGAAGGACAAGAGGCTGGTTTCACCGCAGAATGAGCCCGGGTCTGATGGGTTACTCGGAGAGATCACCGTACCCGTTGAACTTGCAGGAGTTCCTTCTTCGCGATTCCACGCAACCGCCGTGATTCTATTCGCTTCGTTCGTGGTCAGACTGCCGCGGTAGCACAGGATTTTGCCCGACAGTGTCATGTTGAGCGGCGTGAAATAATCAACGAGAAGTCTGGTGTAAACCGGGGACGCTGCAGCGTAGCTGTAGGCAGCGCTGTAGCGACGTGTGGGCATTGAGAACACCCAGTCGGTCGCAGCAGAAATTGCGCTATCGGTAATATATTCATTCATGACCGCAGTCGTAGCGATCGATCCCGACAAGGCGCTGGCCTGTGCGACTGGCCCGGCAGCACTGCCAAAGGTGGAAGCTGTCGTATAAGGCGTCGACAAATCAGGCAAATCGTAATACTGGGCGAAAATTGCTGCCGCTGATGTAACCGTTGCTGTACCCTTATAGCCACCAGCCAACACTGGGTCAGCGGTGTACCACTCGGGGTTGACTACGGTTCCGGAGGTTTGTGGCCAGTAAACGATGTTGCCTACCGTACCGGCAGGTGTTGTGAGTGCATTTGCTGCATTACCAAAGGTAGTAGCGTTCGCCGTATTGATGATGGTCCAGTTGGCAAACACGCCGCCTGATGGGGCCGACAAACCGGCAGTGACGGCAGCGCTTGCGTCAGCCAGATCGGCTGTATCAAGATTTGTCCACGCAGTGCCGGTGCAGCCAGCTACGCCATTGCGGTGCGTAGTAATGTAGGACAGCGAGCTTGTCCCCGAAACGATTGGAATATCTGCCATGTTCAAGATCTCAACATAGCCTTCGCGGGTTTGCTCAGCTCTTTGAGCATCTGTGAGCGACGGGTCAAGACGATCCGTCACAAAGCTGCGTCCGCTAACACCGCCATCTGCAAGGTTGGGCTTGACACAACTTGTGTCCAACACATAGGCAGTACCATTCCAATTTGAACCGATGGTCAGTTTTGATTTGCCATCTGCACCCTGGCTAATGTTGGCAGCCCAGATATCATTGGGCGACAGGAAAACCTGGAAGTCAAAAATGTCGTCCGAGTTTGCTGCGCCACGGAAGCGTACCTTCAACGCCTTGCCGTTTCGAGTGTCAGTATTGACGATATTGAGCAGTGTGGCATTGCTGCCCTGCGTCGTGAAGTATGGCACCAAGAGAATCTGACCGGTACCGTTGCGGCTTTCAGCCAAGCCAGAACCCGTTGCACCACTAGGGGTGACGATGGCCATTGCGCTCTGCGCAAACCCAAGACCAACTAAGGCTGCTGTAATGCTCAAAGCCAGAACATTTTTTTTCATAAAAACTCCATTTAAAGATTGTTGAGCGCAACCCTTAGTGGGTTGAAAACGCTGGTGAATATTAGCACACGATCACAACGGGTACAGAGGGCTTCGCGGTAGTTTTTTGTTTGCGTTGAGTAAAAACAACACTCAACGCAAGCAGACCCTTTAACTACGCCCTGAATCCGGGTCATTTTGCTCCGATAGGCTGGTCTCCTCATATGGATGAAATCAATTTTTGCAAGACAAAACGGTTCGGGCTTGCCTACTTGCCGTCAATGGTCTGGAATAGCCACCATTGCCCGCCTTCCAACAACCACGTTTCGTCGGTATGCGTGCTAATCTTATCGTCAAATCCTTTGACCAACAAGGGCTTGAAATCGACCCGTACGCGTGCTGTGCATTTGGCAGTATCGGCGCAGTTGACCGAGACGGCTTCGCCGCCGACCCAACTACCACCGATACCGAAGCGCTGGCGATAAACGTCGAACGACACAAGTTCCCTGAAACTGGGGGGGGTGTAGCTGTAGGCACGGCTCATATCTCCGGCTGCCATCGCTTGCCAGCGCTCCGCGACACGTTGGCGAACACGCTCTTCAGGGGGCCTGCTATCGAGGCTGGCACAGGCCGCCAACGCGAGGCTGACGCAGAGCGCCGCGTGGCGAAAAGAGAGAACTGAAACGTTTTGTTTGTTCGGCATAGGGCTTGACGGAGGTTAGGGTTGCTTGGTTGGGTAAAGTGTCTTCATGCTGTCTCTGAGGTCCTGGCCAATCTGACGCATGTCCTGCACGGTTCTGACCACGCGCGGGGTGATGATGACGACCAGTTCAGTTCGATTGGTGCTGGTGCTATTGGTTCCGAACAGGCTGCCAATAATCGGCAAGTCCTGCAAGCCTGGCAGTCCGCTCTTGCCATTGGTGGTGTTGTCGCGGATCAGGCCGCCAAGCACCAGGGTTTCACCCGAACGAACAGCCACTTTGCTGACAAATTGGCGCTGCAAGAAGCTGCGTTGCTGGGTGGCCGCATCGATCTGACCCACATCGGTGTTGGTCTGCGAAACCTGCATGGTCACCATGTTGCCGGCGTTGACCGAGGGCGTGACGGTCAGGCTGACGCCGGTGTCCTTGTACTGGAAGTTGGTGGAGACGTTGCCGCCGGTGGTGGTGGTGTCACCCACCTTGATCGGCTGCTGGTTGCCCACGACAATGCTGGCGGTGTGGTTGTCAAGTACCATCATCGAAGGGCTGGAGATGACCTTGACTAGGGCTTTGTCGGCAAGGGCGGTGAGTACTGCCCGCACGTCGCCAAGGGAATTGGCCAACGTGTAGGAGAAACCCGCCGGCGTAGGAGCAAAAATGCCCGCAGGAGTGCCCGCTGGTATGTTGCTGAGCAGGCCGGTGCCAGTGAGACCATTGCGCGCATTGTCAGTGAACGCCCATTGAAGACCGTACTTGAGATCATCGTTCAGACTGACTTCGAGGATGCTGGCCTCGATCAGCACCTGGGTCGGCGGCACGTCCAGGCGCTTGAGCGTGGCCTCGATCTTTTCAAATTCGCGTCGCGTTCCCCAGACCAGAACAACGTTGTTGATCTCGTCGGCCATCACGCGCAGGCCGGCGATTGCCAGCGTGGTCAATCCCGAGCCTTGCACAGCGCTGGCACTTTTCCCGGCCGAACCGCCCACCAGCCCCATGGTGCCGCCAGTGCTGAAGCCGGCCGTGGCTGCGGTGGTCTGTTGAAGGCCGGGCGCAACGCCGCTGGTGGCGGGCTGAGTGGATGCTGAAGCGCCACCACCAAAGAGGCCATTGAGCACGTCGGAGAGGTGCTTGGCGTTGCCGTTTTGTACCGGGTAAACAAAGAGTTGCGCTTCGGCCGAGTTGCCCCCGGGCTGGTCGAGTTTTTCGATCCAGCGCTTTGCTTCGTCCAGGTAGGCCGCGCGCGGGGTGACAACCATCACGCTATTGATGCGCTCGATCGGCAAAATACGCAGTGCGCTGTAAAGGGAAGCCGGTGCGGCCTGATTGGCGCCGGGTGCGCTTGCCGCTCCGCCGGCTCCGGGTGCAGTCGCTGGTGCTGATGCGCCGCCAGGACTGAAAAGGCGCAACGCGGCTTCAACTTCGCTGGTCGTGATGTACTTGAGTGGAAACACGCCAACCGACATGCCTTTAAGCAAATCGACATCGAATGTGGCCACCACGTCAAGCCAGCCTTCTGCCTGCGTGCGGGTACCAACCAAGACCATCAGGTTGCGTGCAGTATCGATTCGCACAATAGCTTCGGGCGGGGCCATCGGACGCAATATGCTGGCCATCTCGGCAGCGCCGATGAATTTGAGTGGCACCACAATGGCGCCGTAACCCGGCGGCAGCGGTCCGCTGCCAGCCTGGCGAATGGCCGGCACAATCCCTTTGAGCGCATCGGGGCGGCCAACATGGTAGACACCCCTTGAGTCGCGCGCCATCTGCAGGCCGTTGGCCTGCAGGGCAGCCTCCAGCAACAGCATGGCATGGTCGGCCGATACGTCGGCTTGT
>JBMOJJ010000530.1:0-1814 GCA_049315845.1 Rhodoferax sp. | reverse complement strand
CACAGGTAGCGCCCCAGCACCGAGGTCTGGTTCATCAGCCTCATCGCATGCGTGATGCCATCGTGCTGCATCATGATTTTGCGGAAGGTTTCGCGGTTGACCGGGTCGGTCCGGAACTTGCCGCCCATCAGCTTGCGCGCGTTGAACAGCGCGCGCAGCGTGCGCGCCGACAAGCCCTTGACGCCGGCTGTGGTCTGGTAGACCAGGAAGGTCTCCAGAATCGCGTGCGGCTCGCGCTGGTACAGATCGTCGCTGGCGACCTCGACCATTCCCGCCTTGTCGCAAAAGCGCGCATTGATCGGTCGCGGGATGTGGGTCGAGGGGTTGAGCCGCTCCTCGATGTTGAGCAGCAGTATCTGGTTGAGCTGGGTGACCGCCTTGGCCGCCCAATAGTAGCGGCGCATCAACGCTTCGCTGGGCCGGATGAAGACCGGTTTGGCGGGCGCAGCGCCGGCTGGTGAAGCATCCGGCTCGGCGCGGTCTGGACGCGCATCGGCGCCCGGCGTCGGCGCGTCGCCATAGCCAAAAGTCTGCGCCACCGCTGTTTGCAGGTCGAATACGAGGCGGTCCTCGCGCCTTTGTGCAATCAGGTGCAATCTGGCGCGAATCAGCCTGAGCAGCGCCTCGTTGTGCCTGATCTGCTTGACCTCGAAGGCGGTCGCCAGGCCGTTCCTGGCCAGCGCGTCCCAGTTGCTGCCAAAGCCCGCCGCCTTGGCGACCCACAGGATCACCTGCAGATCGCGCAGACCGCCGGGCGACTCCTTGCAATTGGGCTCCAGGGCGTACGGCGTATCCTCGAACTTGCTGTGGCGCTGCTGCAACTCCAGCGTCTTGGCGACAAAAAAGGCCTGCGGGTCGAGCGCCGCGAAGAACTTCTCCTGAAACCCGGCGAACAGCGCAATACTGCCGGTGACCAACCTTGCTTCCAGCAGAGAAGTCTGGATCGTGACATCGGCAGCCGCTTCATCGCAGCACTGCTCGACCGTGCGCACGCTCGATCCGATCTCGAGCCCGACATCCCAGCAGTTGCCGATGAAGCGCTCGATGCGGGTTCTCACCTGGTCGTCATGCTCGGGCGACTGGTCGTGCGGCACCAGCAGCAGCACATCGACATCGGAGTAGGGGAACAGTTCGCGCCGGCCGAAGCCGCCGACCGCCGCCAGCGCGAAGCACGGGGGGAAACCCGCCTCCTGCCAGAGTGCCCTCAGCGTGCCGTCGGCCAGCTGTGACAGCGATCCCAGTGTCGCTCGAACACCCCGGGTGGAGGATGTGCCGCGGGACGCCAGCGACTGCAGCAAGCTTGATTTCTGGCTGCGGAAGTGAGCCCGCAGCGCCGCCAGATCCTTCATTTCAAGGGCTCTATGGCGCAGGCGGCGAGGGCACAAAGGGCGGCGCTGCCGGGCAGCCGCCGGACAGCGTCAGCACCTCGTAGCCGGTTTCGGTGACCAGCACGGTGTGCTCCCACTGGGCCGACAGCGAGCGGTCCTTGGTGACGATGGTCCAGCCGTCGCCAAGTTCCTTGATTTCGCGCCGGCCCGCGTTGAGCATCGGCTCGACCGTGATCGTCATGCCGGCCTTGAGCTGATCCAGCGTGCCCGGGCGCCCATAGTGCAGGATCTGCGGCTCCTCGTGGAAGCTGCGGCCGATGCCGTGGCCGCAAAACTCCCGCACCACGCTCAGCCCATGACCCTCGGCAAAGGACTGGATCGCGTGACCCACATCGCCCAGGTAGGCGCCGGCCCTGACCTTGACGATGCCGTGCCACATCGCCTCATAAGTCAGCAGGCACAGGCGTCTGGCGGCGAGCGAAACGT
>JBMOJJ010000529.1:0-1829 GCA_049315845.1 Rhodoferax sp. | reverse complement strand
AGAACTACATCAAGGCCAACAGCGGCAAGCTCAACATTGCGCACGCCGGTCTGGGCTCTGCATCCCATTTGTGCGGCCTGATGTGGCAAGCGGCGGTCAATGCCAAAGAGGCGATGACAACCATCCCCTATGGCGGAACGGCGCCGGCCATGACGGCCTTGATGGGCGGCCAGGTCGATGTGATGTGCGACCAGACCACCAACACGACGACGCAGATCGAAGCGGGTCGGGTCAAGGCCTTTGCCGTGACGACCCCGACGCGTCTGATGTCGCACAAATTGCTGAAGGACTATCCAACACTGGATGAAATGGGTCTGAAGGGCTTCAATCTGACGATCTGGCATGGACTGTACGCGCCCAAGGGCACACCTGCGCCTATCCTCAAGCAGCTCAACGACGCCATGAAGCAGGCGCTGAAAGACCCGGATTTTGTCAAGAAGCAGGAAGGTCTTGGGGCTGTCGTCGTGTCCGACCAGCGCATGGAGCCGGCGGGCCACAAAGCCTTTGTCGCCGCAGAAATCGCGAAACTCAAGCCGGCTATTGAGGCTGCTGGCAAGTTTGCCGATTGATTTTTCCCGGCACACTATGAACCGGCCTGGGCTGCGGCTCAGGCTCTTTGTAGTTTAAAAACCGGCAGGCGTTCGCCGACCGGCAAGCCGCGTACATCAGAATGGGCTGTGCACGCCAGGGCCTGAGTTCCTCGCGCTGCGCGTCATCAAGCCAACCCGGTTGCTCCAGCACTTCGCCGCCGTGACTGGCGCACATCAAGGCGATCTGCTTTGGCGAAAAAATTGCTTTGGACCCTGCGCCTGCATGAAGGGCAGCGCCTGCAAGGCCTTCAGGGTGGCGCGTGAAAGGTCATCCAATGCGGGTCCCCGCTGTGCGCCAGCAGTCTGCCATGTTGTTGACAACGGCGCCGGCGCCGAAATGCAGGCATTGCAGCGTGCCGCCGCGGTTCAGTTGGAGCAGGGGGACAAGGTTCAGCGCCGCATTGTCGCGCAGAGTTCTGTCACACGATTGACCCGCCATGAATCACCTTTGTCGCAGAATCCTCCCATGACTGATATCCGCTCCCCGCTACAGGCTCAGATCGTTCAATGGCATGTTCAAGCCGGCGACAGCGTCCGCGCCGGTGATTTGCTGCTTGTTGTGGAAGCCATGAAGATGGAGCATGAAGTTCGCGCTGAACATGACGGACGGCTGACCGAACTCTTCCATGAAGACGGTGCGTTGGTGGCCGAAGGCGAGCTTCTGGCCAGTCTGCAGCGGCAGGCGCAGAACCCGCCTGAAGCCGGGGTCCAGGCGCGCGAACTTGCCGAGCCTGAGCGCGGCGCGTCGGCCTTGCGCGCGGACCTGCAGCGCGTGATCGACCGGCACCGCCCTGCGCTCGATGCAAGCCGCCCCGAGGCGGTCGCCAGGCGCCACGCCATGGGTCAGCGCACAGCTCGCGAAAACGTCGCCGATTTGTGCGACGCCGGCTCCTTCATGGAATACGGTGCACTGGCCGTGGCGGCGCAGCGCAGCCGCCGCACCGAGGAGGACCTGATCAAGAACACCCCCGCTGACGGCATGGTGACCGGCATTGGCAGCATCAACCAGGCGCTGTTCGGCCCGGAGCGCAGCCGCGCTGTGGTGATGGCTTACGACGCCAGCGTGCTGGCGGGCACGCAGGGCATGCGCAACCACCAGAAAACGGACCGCCTGCTGGGCATCGCGCTGCAGCAGAAACTACCGGTCGTCCTGTTCGCCGAAGGCGGCGGCGGCCGCCCGGGCGATGTGGACATGCCGATCGTGGCTGGTTTGCATGTCGGCACCTTTGCCAGCTTTGC
>JBMOJJ010000528.1:0-1837 GCA_049315845.1 Rhodoferax sp. | reverse complement strand
CCATCAGCAAATTCAAACCGGCCAAATCCATGCACGTTCGCTCCGTCGGCCACATTCAGCAATGATCTTCTTGGCGCTGATGCCCTTGGCCATCATTTCAGCTGCCATGACGTTGAGCGCCGGATTGACCACGGCCTGCATCGAGGCTGCGCCCCGGTTGGCCACGACCACCGGGCAACTGCGCCCCACATTGGGGGAGTAAGTGGCGACGCCGACCCCATACTGGCCGGTACGGGGACAGCGCGCAACGATCGAGAACGTCATGGCTTGCTTCTTGTCTGTTGATTGTCAGAAAAGAAACAATCAGGCGCCAGCCACGCCGGCCAACCCGATCGATGTCGTGTGCAGGGTCTCCTCATGCGCCCCATTTTTCAGAAATATTAGCCTTGCCACTGCAAGGTGTAAATTGCATTGTTTGACACCATTCGATGCATGAAATGCAACATTACCTATGAATCATCATGGACTCGCGCGTCAACCTGAGGCATCTCGAGCACCTTGTTCTGCTCGCCGATGAACTGCATTTCGCGCGCGCGGCCGAGCGCGCCAACCTGTCCCAGTCTGCATTCAGTCGCAGCATTGCCGCACTCGAGGAATCAATCGGCTTGCGCCTGTTCGACCGCGGCCCGCGCTCCGTTGTGCCCACGGCCGACGGCAAGCTTGTCGTCGCCCATGCGCGTCGATTGCTGTCGAGCTCCACCGACCTGACCCGGGAGTTGTCTTTGTTGCGAACCGGCGATCTGGGCGATGTTGCGGTTGGCGCAGGACCGTTTACCGCCGTCACCCTCATGCCCCGCGCTCTGGCCCGTCTGAAGCACTTGCACCCGTCAGCGACGGCAAGGCTGGAAGTCAAGAACACCCTGAGTTTGTTGCAGGACCTGCAGGACGGCAAGCTCGATTTCTTTGTTGCCGACACACGCGATTTGCCAGTGAGCGAAAAATTGTCGATCTACCCTTTGGGAACGTTTACCGGCGGTCTGTTCTGTCGCGCCGGCCATCCCTTGCTGAGCAAAAAGTCCTTGACGCTGGCCGACCTCCGATCCGAATACTTCGCGTCCTGGCATTTGCCGGAAAAAGTAAAACTGCGCTTCTTCAAGTTACTCGGACTCAGCGATGCGCGCAGTTCCCCGCTTGCCCTGGAGTGCGATAACGCCAGCGCCATGCGCGAATACGTTCTGCGAACGGATGTCATTCTGCTGGCGCCGGCGGACGCGGGGCGGTTTGAGATTGGAACGAGCGCAATGGTCGCGCTGAAGGTCCAGGGTTTCGTCGAGGTCGCCAGGAAAATCCCGCTGGTCGGCATTGTTGCCATCGTCCGGATGAAGGATCGAACGCCCACGACCGCCACGGGCGCCCTGCTCGATCTCGTTCGCCGCGAAGCACACGATATGTTTGGCCCCGCACCCCTGAAGAGGAAACCCGGCTGAGGGTGGTCGAATTGACCCGCCGAATCCAGGCTAAAAGATCTTTCCCGGATTCAGAATGCCCTTCGGATCGAGCGCCTTCTTGAGCGTGCGCATCAGTGCCAACTCGGCCTCGTTACGGCTCACGCCCAACCAGGCTTTCTTTTCCAGGCCGATGCCATGCTCGGCCGACACCGAGCCACAAAAGTCTTTCAGCCCGGCGTACACCAGGGCTTCAATCCGGGGCCGGTTCGCCAGATACGCCTGCGGCGGTACCTGCACCACCACATGCAGGTTGCCGTCGCCCAGGTGCCCGAAGATCCACAGCTTGTGTTCACCAATCGCCGCCGGCAAGGCATCGCGCAACTGGTTGGCAAACTGCTCCATTTCAGCGATCGGAAGCGACACGTCAAACACCACCGGAGCGCCACCGC
>JBMOJJ010000170.1:0-8064 GCA_049315845.1 Rhodoferax sp. | reverse complement strand
AGAAGGAGATGAGTCAGATCCATGAGCATTTCAAAGACGCGGAAATGAACTATGGCTCTGATCTTTTAAACCTGGTGCTGGCCAAGGGCTATCTCACCAAGTTGCTCTCCAATGAAGCGGTTAAAAGCTTTATCGAGCGCCAGGAGCCTGAAATCCTGGAACACTTTGAGCTCGTCGTCAACACCGTCAGCATGGAAGAGGCGGTGCAACAACAGCAAGAAGTCGAGTCAACGACGATCTCTGATACCGATAGAGCAGCATGACGCCCCGGCCGACCCATCCAGGCGAGATCTTGCGTGAGAACGTGCTGCCAGCACTGGGCCTGACGCAAGAAGAACTCGCAGACAATCTGGGCGTTTCTCACTTGGCGGTGTCGGAGCTCCTGTGTGAGGAGCGCGGCGTGACACCGGACATGGCGATTCGCTTGGGCAAGTTGCTGGGCAACGGAGCGAGAATTTGGCTGCACATGCAACAGCGCGTCGATATCTGGGTGCTTGAACAGCATGGCGGCTACGAATCCATTGAACTTTGCAAGTTGCGTACTGACGGTGCGATTCACGTACCTACCGCCCCCTTTTAGGAGAGATATCACGATATCATCTACACCCAACGCTACGCTGGAAGACTTTTATGGCACAAGTCACCCTACGCGCCACCGGCATGGTCAAAAATCAAAAGATCTTGAACTGGGTTGCGGCAGTTTGTAACTGGGTTTACCGCCATGTGGATCGGGTTGTAGTGCTTTCATCTGGTTTTAAACACTTGTTGGTGGAGCGTGGAGTAGCTTCTGAAAAACTGGAAGTGATCTACAACTGGGCCGACGAAAAATCATTAGAAACGCCAACCGGGCAATTGCCCTCGGCGTTTCCCGGATCAGACAAGTTTCGCATTGTGTTTGCAGGCAACATGGGCAAAGCACAGGCCTTGGATGCCGTGCTGGATGCTGCCGCAGTGCTGCAGTCCAAAGGTTCACAAGTTTGTTTCGTCATGATAGGCGGCGGTGTAGAAGTGGACCGGCTAAAAGCGCGTGCCATAACGCTGATGCTGAACAGCATTGTTTTTCTCCCGCCAGTATCAATGGCTGAAGTGGGCACCCTGCTTCATGCGGCCGATGCCTTATTGGTCCATTTGCGCAGAGATCCTCTCTTTAAGATCACAATTCCTTCCAAAACACAGGCATATATGGCTGTGGGCAAACCTTTGGTGATGGCCGTGGACGGTGATGCAGCGGATTTGGTGTTGCTTTCAGGTGGCGGCTTGGTAGCAGAGTCGGAAAACTCAGAATCTTTGGTAGTGGCAATTGAAGCCCTTCAAGATCTCAGTAAGGATGAGCGGCAGGAAATGGGGAAACGGGCGCAATCCTTTTACATGGATCACTTGTCTCTGTCCGTCGGAGTCGGTAAGTTTGCCAAGATTTTCAATGACATTTGAGGGATGAAGATGAGTTCGCATCAAAGTGCCTTTCCCCACTTCGTGAACTTTGTCCGGAAAATTTACGGTCAAGATTTCGTAACCCTCCATCGCCCCGTCTTTGAAGGCAACGAAAAGCAATACCTGATTGACTGTATTGACTCCAACTTTGTGTCATCAGTAGGCGCCAAGGTCACAGAGTTTGAGCAACAGATTGCTGCCTTCACCGGTGCAAAATATGCAATAGCCACGGTCAACGGCACAGCGGCGCTGCATGTCGCTTTGCAACTGGTGGGGGTAGCGCGCGGTGATGAAGTGATTACCCAGGCCCTGACCTTCATCGCCACTTGCAATGCGCTGAGCTATGCAGGCGCTCATCCGGTATTCGTGGACGTAGATCGTGGCACACTGGGCTTAAGTCCGACAGCGCTGCGGCAGTTTCTGGCCAGTCACGCTGAAATGCGTGACGGCAGTGCCTTCAACAAATCAACCGGTCGGCGCCTGACCGCGTGCGTGCCCATGACCGATTGCATTCTTCTGGACTTTGACGGCACCATCACAACGCGCGACACTACTCGGTATCTCCTGCGAGAGTTGTTGCGGTTGCGGCCCTGGCGGATTATTGCCGCTCTTCCGCCCCTTGTTCGACTGCTCTCTGTTCGTGAGGGTAGCAAAATTCAACAAGCAAAAAACCAGGCTATCAGCGCGCTCCTAAAGGGTCTGTCACCTGAGTTGTTGGCGTCTGCAATTGCACGCTACAGCGCAGCCGTTCGAAAGCTTTTACGCCCGATGATGTTGGAATTAATTCGCCAACGCGCGGCCTCCGGTGAACTTATTCTGGTAGTAACGGCATCACCAGACTTCGCGATCTTTGGAGCTTTGTGTGGTGAGCCTGTCAAAGTTGTCGGTACGATCTTTCCTCTTGAAGATGGTCGTTATTCTGATGCCCTAGTGGGCGTTGGTTGCTATGGTCGACACAAGCCGGAATTCATCAAAGCTTGGGCACGGACTCACAGTCCGCAGACCAATTTTGTTGAGGCGTGGAGTGATGCTGAGTCAGACCTTCCGATGATGAAACTGGCCAGCCGTCGGTGCTGGATACCACCACTTGAAAACGTTGAGAGAATCCGAGAGATCGACCCGTTGGGACAAATTATCAAGTATTGAGAGTCACGCTTCAAAGTTCATATTCGGAAGATCTTTGATTGTTCTACACATCCAAACTTCTTGCCGCCTTTCTACAGCCGCTCACTTGGGCGGCTGTGTTGTTTTTGCTCGCGTTGTGGTGGCTGCCGAAGCGGCCAGTGGCCGGGCGCCGCGCACTGCTTGCTGGCATTGTCATCAGCGCGGCGATTGGATGGCTGCCTTTGCCTGATGCTTTACTGCGGCACATGGAAAGCCAGCATCCAGCGCCACAAGGCAGCTTGCAGCCCTATGTTGGTATGGTCGTTTTGGGCGGTGCGATCGACATACCGCGTGGTGCGCAAGACAGTACGAACTTCACGCTCAACGGCGCAGCCCAGCGGATGACTACGCCCTTGGCGTTGCTGCGCAAGTATCCGCACCTTCTATTGTTGTTCTCGGGCGGGCTGATTGACTCCGCCATCGCCAAAGAAACCTCGGTAGCAGATGCAGCGCGTGACTTTTACGCCAGCTTGGGAGTACCGGCAAATCGGCTGCTGTACGAGCGAGCCGCACGCAACACATACGAAAACGCAGTCCTTAGTGCCAGAGTGCCTGGTGTAGACAAGACACAGCCATGGTTGCTGGTGACCTCCGCTTGGCATATGCCGCGCTCAATGGCACTGTTTCAAAGAGAAGGTTGGAATGTGACGCCTTACCCGGTGGATTTCCGCACCGGGAGCTACACACCGTGGACCCATTACTCGATTGCAAAGGGCGCCCTGCGTTGGCAGATGCTGCTGCATGAGGTAGTGGGACTTGTAGTTTTTCAAGTCTTGGGTTGACAACCTATCTTCGGCGTTTGACCTGGCCTACGTTGCACTTGTCCAGCTCATCAATGAAGCGGCCTGTCTTCCACGGCCGGGGTCGTTTGCCAAAGTGCGCTCTCATTACCGCACTCGTTAAGAATACTTCGAGTTCACGCACGGCTTGGTGGTCTTCAATGAGGATCTGGTTGCTGGCCTTAATGCGCTGTGCAATGCCATGCCGCCATGTCGGCTCGTGGGCCAGGCGCAGGGCGAGTCTGATGTAATCTTCTGCGTCTGTTGCGATGAGATCTGTGACGCCGATAAACTCGTACATGGCCGCCAGCCAGCGTCCAAACGGTATATCGACGGGCAGGGTGACGGTGGGTATTGCGCCATGGATCGAGACGTAGCTGCTTGACATGCCTCCGATCGGCCAGGTGTCGAGCACCGCATCTGCAACCATTAGCATCGCATGACAACGCTCTGCAGCGAGCTTGGGCATGAGTTTTACCCGATCCGCATCAGGCCCAAGTGCAGCACGAAGCCGTCTCTCTACCACCCGAGTCTGCGGCAATTCGCTGCGAAGTAGAACCACTATGCCGTCAGGATCGCGCCTGAGAATTTCCAGCAAAAGTTGGTCAAAGTCGGGAACCATTTTCAGGGGAGTCCCCGGGCAAACGTACCAGTGCTTGTCTGGCGGCAAATCAAAGTCCTCGCGCTGCAGGTCTGCTGGTTTGCAGTAATTACGCTCCACCCAGTAGGGAGGCCGCGCCATCAAAGCGGTAGGCGTAAGGTAGTGGTCAAGGGGACGAGTTGGCTCGGCTGGTGCCCAACTGATGTAGTAGTCGAGGTTGGGAACGCCATCGGTGTAGGCAGGCTCGCAAAGCACGCATTGAATCGGCGCCAGGCGGGCATGAGACATAAAGTAGCGAAAGCCGTTCCAGGGCGTGTGGATCAAGATATCCAGCTCTTGGCTAGCGACGGCGTGGCGTGCCTGCGCAAGGTCGGTGTCAGGAATAACAACCTGCCGATCAACCGCATCTGTCCAGTCACTTTTTGCCTCGGAGCGGAAGGCTTCCTCAACCAAGAGTACAAGTTCAAACCGGCTGCGGTCAAGCTCACGTGCGATGCCCCAAATCAGCGGAAACGTAGGCTGGGTCAGAAACCCGACCCGAATGCGCCGGTTCAACGGGCGGGTTCTCCAGCTTTCGCAATGCGGCGCCGTCCAATTCAATTGCGGGTTGAGCTTCTGCCAGGCGTCTGATGCGTCAGCATAGAGTTCGCGGGTATTGAGGCCATAGCAGAACGGGGCGTAGTGTGGTGGCTGAACGAACGGCTCCAGTGGATTTTCCAGGTGAGGAGCTTGAAGCTTTAGAGCTGAGACATTGGCACGGAAGCGCTCGATCCAAAATTTAATGTCCTCTGCACGGTCCAAGGCCAGCGGCAGCACCAAATCGTGACAGACGCGCAGCGCTGCATGGTCGGTACTGGTCCTGGCCTGGGCAGTGGCGCGCACAACCCATTGAGGCGCCTCCCAATAGTAGGCGGCCTTTGCAAAGTCGACGATCGCGCTGGTGTCGTCTTTTTCTCCTAATTGATCGAGAACGCGGTGCAGCAAAACGTCCGCTTCTTTGGTCATGGACAAGCGCAGTTGGAACAACGGAACAGCGATCACAGCGACGCGCGCTGGTGCCGAGTCGATCACGGCAGCCAGTACCTGCATCGCCTCTGCAGTTCGTCCGTTGTCGATCAGAAAACGCGCCAGATGGTACGTTGCGTCCACATGGTTGGGCTGCAGAGTCAAGAAGTGCCGAAGGGGTGCCTCCACCGCGTTGTCTCTGCGCAGACGAATCAGCGCCACGGCTGTATACAGCCAGTGATCAGAAACGCCGGGCACGGCATTGACAACCCGCTGAAAATATTCAGCCGCACCCGAGGCTTGTCCGCTGTTAAACAGTTGCTCGCCCATCAAGAAATTTGCCAGGATGTCGTGCGGAACAATGCCCGCCAGGCGATACAGCAGCGGTTGCGCCTCTGTCACTCCATGGCTCCAGAGTTCGGACACCAGGGGCGCGAGTGCATCGACTCGCTCGGGCGCCGAGTCGATTACCTCAGTCAGTGCCTGCACCGCCTCTTCAGTTCGACCGCTGTCGATCAAGAAACGCACCAAGTGATGCGTTCCGTCGATGTGCTTGGGGTGCAGGCTCAAGAAGTGCCGAAGCGGCGCCTCTGCCTCGTTGACTTTGCGCAAGCGCATCAGCGCCACGGCTCTGTACAGCCAGTGATCCGAAATGCTGGGCGTTGCCTCAGTGACCCGCTGGAAACACTCCGCCGCGCCGGCGGTTTGACCGCTGGCCTTTAGTTGTTCGCCCATGACGAAATCGGCCACAATGTCGAAGGGTCCGTCTTGGTCGATACAGTGCATCCTTCGATTTTAGTTTGGCCCGAAGTGTGCTCCCAGAAATATTGGGGTCAGACTCCAATTGTTTTCTTATGTCTCCATCAGAAATCCTGACTAAATTCATCATCTGGCTGCTGTCTCCGCTGGGCACGGCTCTGTGTCTGGCGGGTCTGGCGTTGTTGCTGGCGCGGCGCCGGCGTTTAAGGGGCAGCATGGCTTTGGCCGCGCTGGCCTTTGTCTGGCTGTGGGTATGGTCTACGCCAATGATCAGTCAATGGCTGGCCCGCACGATCGAGGCCCAGTATCCTCAAGTCCCCATTGCAGCGGTACCGATAGCGCCGGCACTGGTGGTGCTGGGTGGTGCGGTGGCGCCGCCATCGGGCAAGAATGCCGAGATTGACCTGAACTCTGCGTTAGACCGGGTGTGGTTTGCGGCGCGTTTGTTTCACGCGGGCAAGGCGCCGCTGCTGCTTGTGAGCGCGGGCAGCGACCCCGGGCGATACGTCTACTCCGAGGCTCGCGCCACCGCCGCTTTTCTGACCGATCTGGGTGTGCCGCCTCAAGCCATGGTGTTGGAAGAGCGCAGCCTCAACACCCGCCAGAACGCCGCCTTTAGTGCAGAGTTGCTCAAGGCACGCGGCATTACGCGCATCCTGCTGGTGACGTCAGCGCTGCACATGCCGCGCGCCGTGGCATTGTTTGAAGCCCAGGGCCTGCAGGTCACGCCTGCCCCCACCGACTTTGAAGCCAGCCAGGCGCTGCCACCGGGCCTGCTGGCCTGGCTGCCCGACGCGCTGGCGCTGGACTGCAGCGGCCGCGCCATGAAAGAGATTGTGGGCAAGTGGGTGGGGTGGTAATCACGAACTTCGCAATGAAAATCCCATCGCTCATGATGGCGGTCAGTAAACAACTTGAAAGGACGCAGCGGACGTATTGAATTCGCCGAATCGAAAGCCGTCAGCCTACCACTTGTCTTGAGTTGGTCGGCCGCTCAGTCAGACTCTGGCGCCAATCTCCAACGAAGTCGTAGCTGGGCGCCAGAACCTGATCGCAATACCAGAAGTTGGTGAAAGCAACGACGTCGGGAGCGAGATACCAGTGGGCCTTTCCACTGGCATCTATCGCCCACCATCGGGCTGTCTTGGGGGCTTCATTCCAATTGATCATGGCGCAACATGCAGAGATTGCGAGGGTTTCAATCTTATCCTGAACGCTGCAGCTCTGATGAACGAAATGTGCTGTTATCAAGGAGTTGTAAAGCTTCTGCCTCGCGTCTTTTGACGAGGCCCGGAAGAACCCTTCCACCTCCATAGACCCAGCGGCGCAACTCTTGACCGGCGCCAGACCAATCGCGCTGGTTGATTCGTCGCCGCAGCGTTGACGTCTGCAACCGCCCCGCACCGAGGTTGAACGTGAAGTCAACAATGGCCGCAAGCCGTCCGTCCGGTTCGGTGACCAACGCCGGGCAGCATCGCAGCGTGGCATTGAGTGCGGTCATCAGGTCTGCAGCAAGGTAGTCCTCTGCTTCGGTCTCCGTGATCGGCGGGTGATCTGACTGGCACAGATGCCCGTAGCCAATCGTCCAATACCCCGCTGGGCAAACGTACGGATACGCCCGACCCGGGTCGTCCTTTGGCACCCGATGAAACCCCTCAAACCGCTTGGCCAGCATGATGGCCGCCTGGGGGACTTCCATCATGACTTCGCCCGATCCCACACCCTGCCGATGAACCAAAAATTCAGCACCCCAGACCACAAGGCCTGATCGGCACCGGTCCAGGCCGCTTGCACGGCTTCAACCCATCCGGCCCCACCATTGAGCGCTGCAAAGAACGCCGTGCCCTTGGCAGTGCAGTACAACGCCATGAACAGATAGGTGATGACTGGTCGCACACTGGTGGAAAGTGCATCGGCCCACTTCACGCCCGATGGCCTGCCCTGCCCAGCAACGGCTTCCTTAAAAGCCTCGATCGCACCGGTATTCCAGGCTGCATCAGCACTGGCACCGATCTCCGCCATGCGACTGGCACCGCGCAGCTTCTCAAACTCCAGTGCCTTGTCCTGCATCGAGAGCTCATGACTGCGCTCACCATTTCGATCCAGCCACTTGAGGATTTCAGGAGCGAGGCGGAAGGCACCCCCGAGCAATCCACCCAATAGTGTTTCAATCATTTAGCCCTCCGAACACTTTGAGTTTCACAAACGCCCCGGCAAGCAACGCCATCACCAGTCCGGTTATGAGCATCTTGATGATGGTCAGACCGGCGGTGCGCTTGGCATCGTTGAACGCGTCAAGCAGCCCGCGCAGTTCACGAATATCGT
>JBMOJJ010000527.1:0-1845 GCA_049315845.1 Rhodoferax sp. | reverse complement strand
TACTCCAGCATCGCGTCCAGCACCGTGCGCACCGCCGCCGATTCGCCCGCCAGCTGCCCGGCGGCCGGCGCGAGCGCGGGTTGGCGCAACAGCCAGTGCATCACCGCGCGCTGCTCGGTGCCGTTGATCGCGGCGCCGGCAAACATCGCGTCGCGGTGCTGCTCGAGGCCGGTCTGGCGCGCCAGCTCGAACAGCAAGTGCTCGGTCGCACTGTCGATCAGGTTCTTGGACAGATCGGCAAAGACGTGCGGGGCACTCTGGCTGAAGGCCTGAAATCGGTCCGCGTCGGCGGCAAATCCGGCGCGCAGATCGAACGAGCGTCCGGGCGCGTCGAACGCTGCCTGCAGTGCGCGCCAGGCGGGCGTCTGGTCGCAGGAGATTGGGCTCATCGCTTGGTCCTTTGCTGCAAATTCAGGCCGCCAGCAACAGCTGGTCGAGGCGGTCGCTGTCGGCACAGAACGCGCGCAGGCCTTCGGCCAGTTTTTCGGTCGCCATCGCGTCCTCGTTGAGCGCAAGGCGAAAGCCTGCCTCGTCGTAGTTCAGACGCGTCAACTGCAGCGAGCGGGCGGCATCGGCGTCCAGCGCGCGCTCCAGCGGCGCGCTGGACGCCATCAATGCGGCCAGCAGATCCGGACTGATGGTGAGCAGGTCGCAACCGGCCAGCGCCGTCACCTGTCCGATGTTGCGAAAGCTCGCGCCCATCACCTCGGTGGCGATGCCGAACTTCTTGTAATAGTTGAAGATCTGCCGCACCGACTGGACACCGGGGTCGTTGGCGCCGGCGTGCTCGGCTTCGACCCACGCAGCGCCAGCGGATTTTCTGTGCCAGTCATAGATGCGCCCGACAAACGGCGATATCAACTGCACCCTGGCGTCGCCGCAGGCGACCGCCTGGCAAAACGAGAACAGCAGCGTCAGGTTGGTGTGGATGCCGCGCCGCTCCAACTGCGCGGCCGCCGCTATCCCCTCCCAGGTGGCCGCCACCTTGATCAGCACGCGGTCGATGTGGATGCCCTGCGCCTGGTACAACTCGATCAGGCGCTCGGCGCGGGCGACGGTGGCGCTGCTGTTGAAACTGAGCCGGGCATCGACCTCGGTCGAGACACGCCCCGGGATGAGGCTCAGGATCTCGACGCCAAAGCGCACCAGCAGCCGGTCCATGATCTCGTCCAGCGCGCGGCCGCGAAAACGCGCGACCGTATCGGTCAGCAGCGAGCGGTAGTCGGGCTTTTGCACCGCCTTCAGGATCAGCGACGGGTTGGTGGTGGCGTCCTGCGGTTGATAGGCGGCAATCTGCCTGAAGTCGCCCGTGTCTGCGACCACCGTGGTGAATTGCTTGAGCGCGTCGAGTTGGTTCATGCCGCCATTATCCAGCGACCACGGAGACGCCATGATCGGCCAGCGTCAGCAGCACGGTCGCCCCCAGCGGCAACACGTCGGTCAGGTCGCGCGAGACGACAAAGACGCTGCCCAGCGCGGTCTGGAAGGTGTATTCAAAGAAGCTGCCGAGATAGGCTGACTTCAGCAAGCGGGCGCTCAAGCCGTCGCCGGCGGCGCGCTCGGGGCGATGAATCTGCCAGGCCTCGGGGCGCACCGCCACCTTGACTGCTCCGGGCGCAAGCGCCTGTCTGGGCGTGATCCGCAGCGGGCCCAGCTGCACCCCCCCGTCGGGCTCGGCAAGGCCTGGAAACAGCATCGCTTCGCCCATGAAGCCGGCGACAAATTCGCTGCCCGGACGCTCGTACATGTCCTGCGGCGTGCCGCGCTGGGCGATGCCGCCCTCGTTCATCACGATGATCTGGTCACTCACCGCCAGCGCCTCGCTCTGGTCGTGCGTGACATAGG
>JBMOJJ010000526.1:0-1854 GCA_049315845.1 Rhodoferax sp. | reverse complement strand
CTGCCAGTCCGCTGTGCCGCCTCCGGCACGGCTTGCAATTCGGCACTCATCCAAAAATTCCAAGCTGTTCCTGGCGTCGCACCGCCAGCCCGGGCGTCACTTGCGTGGTGCAGGCCCGCGCGTTGGGATGACCATCGATGATGCAGCGACATTCCCAGCATTGGCCAATACCGCAAAACAGCCCGCGCGGACTGCCGTCCTCGGCATTGCGCCAATGGCGAATGCCATTGGCGAGCAAGGCCGCAGCAACACTCTCGCCGAATCTGGCCTGCAAGGCCTGCCCCTCAAACGTGAAGGACAACAGGGCGCCACCGTCGATCTCTCCCAGGCGCCGCTGGGCCGGGCCCATGCGCTCAGAGCGAAACAAATTTCCCATTCTTGACGGTCAGGATGTAGCCGCCATAGACCGGCGTGCGGTTGGCGGTCTGCGTCAGGCTGCCATTGCCCAGCACCGTGGGCAGGTCTTTCACCTGGGACAGCGCCTGGCGTATCGCTGCGCGATCCGGGCCAGGGCCGGCACTCTTGATGGCGGTGGCGGCCAGCTTGAGCTGGGTGTACCCCATGGCGGCGAAGATGTCGGGCACCAGACCGAATTTCTGCTGATAGGCGGCGACGAACTTCTTGTTCAGCTCACTGCCGCTTTCCGGGAAATAGTCAGAGACGAAGATGGTGCCCTCAATCGCAGCACCGCCGACCTTGATGAACTGCGCCGAGGCCACCGAGGGCGCGCCCAGGATGCGCACCTTGGGCTTCAGACCGGCCTGCTTGGCCTGGATGATGATGTTGGCGGTGACTTCGGCCGTGGTCGTGATCACCAGCGTATCGATGTCCAGATTGGCGAGCTTGGTTGCCAGCGCGCTGAAGTCGGTGTCGCTGCCGACAATGGACTCCTCGGCCACGGTCGCCACGCCGCGCGCGGCCAGCACGTCACGGATACCGTTCTTCTGCGCCAGATAGGAGTCGTTGTCGCGATTGAAGACGTAAGCCACTTTTTTGGCGGCAGGCGCCTTCAAGGCGTATTCGGCCAGCGCTTCCATGATCTTGCCTGGCGTGGTGGTGGCCTTGTAGACCCAATCGCCAATCTTGTAGACGTCACCCGAGGCGATGCTGAGCACTGGTACCTTGTTTTCCTGGGCGATCGGCAGTGCCGCCAGACTCTCAGGGGTCGAGGTCGGGCCAAGAATCAGCGACACCTTGTCGGTCTTGACGAATTTGTTCACCAGGGTGGTGGCCTGGTTCTTGTCGCTGGCCGTGTCCTCCACCAGGAGCTTGATCTTGAGTCTGGCCAGTTCGCCCGATTTTTCCAGTTCTTCGCGCGCGATCTCGATGCCATTCTTGCCGCTGACCCCGGCAAAAGAAAAGATGCCGGTAGCCGCCACCGGCACGCCGATCACCACCTCCTGGGCCAGTGCCGGCGCCGCGTTCAGCGCAAGCGCGAGAAGACCGGCTGAAGTGAATTTAAAGCGATTTTTCATGGGTGTGTTCCTTTCGATTTCAGGGGTGGTTGGTGTCATGTTTGGGAAGGTAATGTTCAATGACGCGCGGGTCGTCGCGCAAGGCTTCGCTGGGGCCGTGATGGACCACCTTGCCTTGTTCCAGCACATAGGCGAAACGGCTGGCGTCGAGTGCCAGACGCGCGTTCTGCTCGACCACGAGAATGGTCAGGCCGTCGCGGTTGAGCCGGGCCAGCGCATCGAACACCTGCTTGACCGGAATCGGTGCCAGCCCCAGGCTGGGCTCGTCCAGAACCAGCAGACGCGGCCGGCCCATCAGGGCACGGCCGATGGCCAGCATCTGCTGCTGGCCACCGGTGAGCGAACCCGCCTCCTGGGCGCGTCGCGTCTTGAGGATCGG
>JBMOJJ010000525.1:0-1863 GCA_049315845.1 Rhodoferax sp. | reverse complement strand
GCCCTTTGATACCGGCTTGCCGATGACTTGGGCGCCGCTTCGTCGCACAAAGGACGCAATGGCATCCGCAGCACTGCTGACTTGGCGCGTCTGCTCGAGCAGTTCATCCAACGGTGCCTGTACGTTGATGGTCCCCTCACGCATGAAAGCAACATTGAACGCCACGCGCTCCAAGTCGGACAAAATGTGCGTCGAAAGAACCACCGTCGTGCTGCGGTCGAAGACCTGTTCAACCAATTCCCTCAAGAAGTCTCGTCGTCCTGCAGGATCGAGGCTGGAGACGGGTTCATCCAGAATCAGCAAATCCGGTTCATGTGCCAAGGCCCTGATGATCGACAGGCGTTGTTGCTGACCACCCGATAGCCTGGCGATGGGCTTGTTCCAAGGGATATCCCATCGCGACATCAGCGCGTTGACTTTGTCAACGTTCCATCTTGTGTAGAAGCTGCGAAAGTAAGACAGCAATTGCTCAGGGGTAAATCCCTCAAAGAGATCGGATTGTTGAGGAACGTAGCCAATGCGCGCACGTCCACCATCATCAAGTTCCTTTGCAATTTGACCAAACAAAAGAACATTTCCTTGCTGGGGCTCACGCAAACCCAAAAGTGTTTCCAATAGGGTGGTTTTGCCTGCTCCGTTGCGCCCCAGGAGTCCGACTACCTGGCCGGTGGCCAGATGCCAGTTCAGTCCACGCAGCACCTCCAAGGAACCATACGACAGACGGACGTTCTCGAGTTCGATGATGTTGGCGGCTTGATTCACTTGGACTCCCCTTCCTTTAGGATCTTTTGAAACAGGTTGGACGATTCGGTGCTGGTAAGTTGCAATTGGCGTGACTCGGCAGCTGCCTTTTCGAGGGTTGGTCGCAGCAGATCGACCCGTGCTGTCTGGGTTTGAGGACGCCTATGCCTTGCTGCAACAACCATCTATAGACCACGTCTGCGCTCCAGCAGTCCTTCTGCCTCCATCAGGCTAAAGGCCTTGGATATCGTCTTAGGGTGCACGGCCAGGCTCTGGGCAAGTTCACGCACTGACGGGATTTCGTCACCGGCACTGAGCTGGCCACCGGCGATCCGTCTTCGTATCTGCTCTACCAGCTGACGGTCAATTGGCTCGGGAGAGCCTGCAATGATGGTTATGACCAGATTGGAATTCATGAATTATCTGTACGTGTATTAGTACAATAGTACACATTGACCTACCTGTCAATGCTCGATGCTTTCACCCAGTGAGGAATCACCGCGAGGCGTCTCCAGAGGTGGCACAAAGCCCAATTCCGGTGCCCCATATCTTCAGATCAAGCGCAGTTCGATGGAGGTGGAGGTTTCGTTGGAGGGGAATGACTGAAAGCTGAAAGTGGGCGATCTGCTCTCGTGGAGCCTGAAATGTTCGCGGATCTGGGCGTCCAGCCCCCATTGTGTGTGCTCAAGCACGGTGAGGGGTAGGCTTGCTGCCTAGGATGGTGCCAAACTACCAGGACACGCCATGAATCACCAACTCGCTGCCTTGCAGGACCGCGAAATAGTCAACGCGCAAACCGCACGTCAATTCCACCTCAACGCCATAGACCACTTGGAGAAGGCGTTGACATTCCACCGCGATGCTGTGGCGAGCCACGATCTGGGGGATTTCACCACGGCCGGGAAAAGCACGGTGCTAGCCCAAACCCATGTGGGACACGCCAGTGAGCACACTGCCCTTGCCACTAAGCATTATTGCGAGCAAAAGTTTTACAAGTAGGCTGTGTTGCATGCGAATGCTCACTGCGCGCACTTGAGACACAGGAACGACTGAGGAGGAAACTTTCTCGCCGCGCTAACTGCATTGGGTGCTATGCCAGACAGCATCACGGATGGATGCTCG
>JBMOJJ010000169.1:0-8261 GCA_049315845.1 Rhodoferax sp. | reverse complement strand
GGCATGATCCGAACCGGGGTCACGCCCGAAGTCAATGCGCTGTCGGCGATCTTCCTGCTGGCGTCGGTCGTGATGATTGCAGTCGCGTTCCTGATCACCAAGCGCGTGACCGACTCGGCGAAGGCGCGAGAGAACTCGTGAACGTCTACTACAGCCCCGCCTACGTCGGTTCCGTCTACGCGTTCGAGACCACCCGCAAGTCAAAATGGGTGGCTGATTCCCTGGGCCTTGCGCCCATAGCCAACATTGCGCTGGTAGCGCCCGAGCCACTATCGTGGGAGCAGGTCTCCCGTGTGCATGACCCTGCCTATGTCGACGCCGTTCAGACGGGTTCCCCGCTTGAACTTGCGCAGTCGCAGGGCTTTACCTGGGACCCGGGGCTGTGGTCGATGGTGCTTGCCTCCAACGGTGGCATCGTGGCGGCCGCGCTCGATGCGCTGCGCAGCGGTCTGGCCGGGGCACTTTCCAGCGGGCTGCACCACGCACGGTGTGGCGTGGGCTTGGGTTACTGTACTTTCAACGGCCTGGTGATTGCTGCGCACGAGGCACTTGCAGCAGGAGCGCGCTCGGTGCTGATTCTGGACCTCGATGCGCACTGTGGCGGCGGCACCGCCTCGATGGTGGGCGATGAGTCGCATATCTGGCAATTGGACCTGTCGGTCGATGCCTATGACAGCTACCCGAGCAGTGATCGGATCCGGCTGCAAATGATACAAAGCAGTGCCGCCTACCTGAGCGAAATCGAAATCGGCTTGCGAGAAATTGCATTGCGTGGACCGCGTTTCGATCTGTGTTTGTACAACGCTGGCATGGACCCGTTTGAAGGATGTTCCGATGGTGGTCTGGTCGGTATCACGAAAGAGATGCTGGCCACACGCGAGCGGATCGTGTTCGACTGGTGTCGACAGCAGAACTTGCCGGTTGCCTTTTCCCTGGCCGGTGGTTACATCGGAGAACGGCTTGACCAGAAGGGCATGGTCGATCTTCATCGGCTGACGCTGGCGGCAGCGGCGCAGTCAGATCTGATACTTCAAGGCCGCTGAGCGCTGCCTTGCTTCGAAGCAGTGCGGCCAAAGACGGTCTCAGACCGAGAACGGTTCAGCGTTTCGGTGACGGTCCGCTCCAATATCGGGCCACAGCGCTCGATCTCCGCCAGCGGCGCGTAGCCGTAGCCGATCACCAGCCCTTTGGCATCCTTGCGCTTCAGGCAGTAGGCCGACAGCGGGCGAACCGTCAGGCCCATTTGGGCAATGCGATCAGCGAGTGCCTTGTCATTAACCACTTCTGGCAGTCGCAGGCACAGGTGCAAACCTTGCTCAGCGCCAGTGATCTGGGCATGCTCACCCAGGCACGGTTGCAGGGCCGCTAGCAGGCAGCGGCGGCGCAGCGCGTAGCTCTGGCGGGCGCGGCGCAAGGCACTGGCGAAATGCCCCATTTCGATGAATTCCGCCAAAGCCGCCTGCAGAGGCATTTGGCCGGGACGGTTGAGGTCGTAATGGGCCTGCTTGAATGATGCGACCACTCCCTTGGGCACCACCAGATAGCCGAGCTTGAGCCCCGGGTAAAGGACTTTGGAAAAGGAACCCATGTAGAGCACCCGATCGTCGGCGTCAAGGCCCGCCAGGGATGAAATCGGTGGGCCGCTGAAACGGAACTCGCTGTCGTAATCGTCCTCCAGGATCCAGGCACTGTGCTGTTTGGCGATGGACAGAATCTGGTGTCGCCGCTCCAGCGACATCACTGCACCGGTCGGGTACTGATGGGAAGGCGTCACGTAGATCAGCCGCGGTGGCGAGGCTTCGTCCTGTGCCCGCGGTGCGATGCCGTGTTGGTCAACCGCGACCGGATGGAGCTTCAGACCGGTTGCCATGAATGCCTTGACGGCGCCCCAATAGGCGGGGTCTTCGAGCCAGACTGTGTCGTTGTGGTCGGCCAGTAACTGGGCGCACAGTTCCATCGACTGTTGCGTTCCGCTGGTGATGATGACTTGCTCGACCTCCAGCTGCACACTCCGAAAAACACGCAGGTAATCCGCGACCGCCCGCCGCAACGGCGCGTAGCCGCCCGAGTAGCTGTAGTCGAGCATATCCGGGTAGGTCATGCGCCAGTGCTTGTTTTGCAGGCGCTGCCACAGGGTCACGGGAAACGCGCTGAAATCGACAATGCCAGGGGTGAACGGATAAATCTCCAATTGCGTGGCACAGAACGTTGTTGCAAGAGCGTCGCCACGCCGTGACAATTTCGCGCTCTGATTCTGATGCACCGAATGTCTGCGTGGGATCGCCTTTGGGACTCGGTCGTTGACAAAAGTACCACTGCCGACATGGCTCACCAGATAACCCTCCACGGCAAGCTGATTGAGAGCAGCCATGACCGTATTGCGCGACAGATTCAGGTCGCGCGTCAGTTCACGGCTGGACGGCAGGCGATCGCCTGCCGACAATTTGCCGTCCAAAATTGCACGTCGCAGCGCTTCGTACAGTTGGCGGTGCAGTGGCAACTTCTCCTGCAAGCTCAAGCGTGAAATTTCTGTCAGTAAGAGTTCTGAGAGCATAAAGTGGCACTGGGCTCTTGGTGTAACTGGCCCCGATTGTGAGCCAATTGTGCCCGCACAATGAAACCGAGGAGAATTTCATGAATGACAAGAAAGCGATGAATTTCAACGAACTCGAGCATTGGCTTAATGAGCGCCGGGTGACCGAGGTCGAGTGTCTGGTGCCTGACTTGACGGGTGTTGCGCGTGGAAAGATTTTGCCGCGCGCCAAGTTTACCGAGGATCGCGGCATGCGCCTGCCGCAGGGCGTGGTGGCGATGGGGGTTACCGGGGAGTTTCCTGAAAGTGGTCCTTACTACGACGTGATTGATCCCACCGACAAGGATATGCAGTTGCGCCCCGATCCATCGACCGTGCGCATCGTGCCCTGGGCCACTGACCCGACCGCGCAGGTAATTCACGACTGCTTTGACCACAAGGGCAATCTGGTTCCATTTGCGCCTCGCAGCGTGCTGCGTCGGGTTTGCGACCTGTTTGCGGCCGAAGGCCTCCAGCCGATCGTCGCGCCTGAGCTTGAGTTCTATCTGACCGCCCGCAACACTGACCCCAACACTTTGCTGCGTGCTCCCGTCGGCCGAAGCGGTCGGGCAGAGACCTCACGCCAAGCCTACAGCATCGACGCCGTGAATGAGTTCGATCCGCTGTTTGAGGACATCTATGACTACTGCGACAAGATGGAACTCAACGTCGACACCTTGATTCACGAGGTCGGCGCGGGACAGATGGAAATCAATTTCTTCCATGCCGAGCCGCTGGGACTGGCGGATGAAGTGTTCTTCTTCAAGCGCACGGTGCGCGAGGCTGCTCTGCGTCACGACATGTATGCGACATTCATGGCCAAGCCCGTCGCCACCGAGCCCGGCAGTGCAATGCACGTTCACCAGAGCATCCTGAATATTGCAAGTGGGAAGAACATCTTCAGCAATGAAGATGGTTCGCCCTCTGAGGCGTTCATGCATTACATTGGCGGTCTCCAGCGCTACATTCCTGCGGCCATGGTGCTGGTGGCGCCCTACGTCAACAGTTATCGGCGCCTGTCCCGCGACACGGCGGCACCGATCAATATCGAATGGGGCTTCGACAATCGGACCGTCGGGATTCGCTCCCCGATTTCATCGCCCGAGGCGCGCCGGGTTGAAAACCGCGTGATTGGCGCTGACGCCAATCCCTATGTGGCCCTGGCGATGACCTTGGCGTGCGGCTATCTGGGGCTGAAAAACAAGATCAAGCCCAAAGTTGAAATGAAGGGGGATGCCTATCTGTCGCCCTATTCGCTGCCTCGCAGTCTGGGTGAAGCGCTCGACTGGCTGCGAAGGGAGTCGGATCTGCACGAAGTGCTGGGCAAGGAATTCATCACGGTGTATGCGGAAATCAAAGAGCTTGAATTCGATGAGTTCATGAAGGTGATTTCACCATGGGAGCGCGAGCACCTGCTGCTGCATGTCTGATGCAGGGGAGTTTGCGAATAGTATCGGGCCGCAGGTCGGACAAAAATGGAGCTTTCGATGAATTCAGGTGTTGACACCGTGCTGATTCAGGCGCTGGACAGCGCGCACTTTTTGCATCCGTTTACGGATTTCAAGGACTTGGCCGCGCGCGGCGCGCGCGTGATGACCCGGGCCGAGGATATTTACGTCTGGGATTCCGAAGGGAACAAAATTCTCGATGCCATGAGCGGCTTATGGTGTGTCAATGTCGGTTACGGTCGCAGGGAGTTGGCCGATGCGGCGCATCGGCAGATGATGACACTGCCGTACTACAACAGCTTCTTTCAGACCACCAATGTGCCGGCCGTGCAGCTCGCAGCCAAGCTGGCGCAACTCGCGCCGAATGTGGCTGAGCGCAGCTTTCAGCACGTGTTCTATTCGTCCAGCGGCAGTGAGAGCAACGACTCCAACGTTCGCATGGTGCGGCGCTATTGGGATTTGTTGGATCAGCCGCAGCGCAAAGTGATCATCAGCCGATTCAATGCGTACCACGGCAGCACCATGGCTGGCGCTTCACTGGGCGGGATGAGCGGCATGCATGCCCAGGGCGATTTGCCGATTCCGAACATCACGCACATCGATCAGCCCTACTTCTTTGAAAATGGCTTGCCAGGCGAGAGCGAAGCTGACTTCGGGCTGCGCGCAGCGGGCTGGCTTGAGGCCAAAATTCTCGAAATCGGGGCAGCCAAGGTTGCGGCCTTCATCGCGGAGCCGGTCCAAGGTGCAGGCGGTGTGATCATTCCACCAGCGAGCTACTGGCCGGAAATTCAGCGGATCGTTGACAAGTATGGAATCCTGCTGATCAGCGACGAGGTGATCTGTGCCTTTGGCCGCCTCGGCACCTGGTTTGGCTATGAGAAGTTCGGCTACAAGCCTGACCTGGTCACCTTTGCCAAGGCTGTCACCAGCGGCTATGTCCCTCTGGGGGGCGTATTGGTTGGAGACCGGGTCGCCAAGGTCCTGATTGAAAACGGCGGTGAATTCAATCATGGATATACCTACAGCGGGCATCCGGTGGCTTGTGCAGTTGCCTTGGCGAATATTGAGATCATGGAGCGTGAGCAATTGCCGCAGCGGGTGCGGGATGATGTCGGCCCCTATCTGGCCCGTCGATTTGTCGAAATCGGCCAGCACCCGCTTGTTGGAAGCGCCGAAACATGCGGCTTCATGGCCGGTCTGGTATTGGTCAGGAACAAGGAGCGCCTGGAGCGATTTGCCGAGAACTCATCGGTGGGCATGATTTGCAGGGGCCACTGTTTCAATAACGGCCTGATCATGCGCGCCGTCGGTGATCGCATGATCATCGCGCCACCCCTGACGATGACGCATTCTCAAATCGATGAAATGATTGCCCTGATTCTTCGCTGTCTGGATTTGACCTATCAGGATGTCAAAACGAATGGCTGGTTGGCGTAGAGTAAGAACTGGACCACAATACAACATGCCCCATCGGAACGCCAGCGAACTGACAGCCTTCTTTGACCGGGAAGGCATCCGGGATGTCGAATGCGTTTTTGCCGACATCTCTGGCTACCCGCGCGGCAAGCTGATGCCGGCGAACAAGTTCGCCGCTGGCGACGAGTTGCGCATTGCGCAGGCCATCGCGATGCAGGCAGTGACCGGTGAATACTCGTATCACCCCGTATTCCCGGACGCTGACCCCGACGTGCGGCTGGTGCCGGACTATGCTACGCTGAAGAATTCACCTTGGTCCAGTGCGCCGCGCGCGGTGGTAATTCACGACTGTGTGGAGCTCAACGGTGAACCCTGTGTGTTTGCCGCGCGCTCGCTGCTCAAGGCTGTACTGTCTCGTTACAGCGAGCAGGGCCTGTCAGCGGTGGTGGCCCCCGAAATCGAGTTCTACCTCACTGCCGCAAGCACCGACCCCACGCAGCCACTGCTGGCTCCTTCTGTGCGCAACGGGCGTTCGGAGACCGGCCATTCGGCCTTCAGTCTCAATATGCTCAACGAACTGGCTCCGTTCTGGGATGAGTTTCGCAGCGCGCTGGATGGATTGGGCGTGCAGGCTGACACGTGGATCCATGAGATGGGGCCAACGCAGTACGAGATCAACCTACTGCACGGTGACCCTGTGGCGGTGGCTGACCAGGCTTTCTTGTTCAAGTATGCGGCCAAGGAAATCGCGATCAAGCACGGCTTGAATGCTGTATTCATGGCCAAGCCCATAGCCGGCGCTCCGGGCAGCTCCATGCACCTGCACCAAAGCGTGCTTGACAGCCGGGGCCGCAATATCTTTAGCACTGACGATGGCGCGGAGAGTGTGAGATTTGGAAATTTCATCGCGGGTCTGCAAGCGTACGTTCCGGATCTGATGCTGATCTTTGCCCCCTTCGTCAACTCTTACCGTCGCTTTGTCAAAGACAGTCAGGCGCCGGTCAACCTGCATTGGGGCTACGACAACCGCACCACCGGCCTACGCATTCCAATCAGCGACCCTGCGGCGCGCCGGGTTGAGAACCGTATTGGCGGCGCCGATGCCAATCCCTATCTTGCGATTGCCGCATCGCTGGCGGCCGGTCTGGCTGGCATGGACGAAAGCCTGACACCCACAGCGCCGATCCTGGCTGCCAAGAGTGCCTACGATCAGGCACACGCGCTGGCGCGCAGCTTCTTGCCTGCGCTTGAGCAGATGCAGGGCAGCAAGTCGAGCAGGCGCTTGCTAGGCGATACCTTCGTCACCGGCTTTTGCGCCGTCAAGGCTCTCGAATACGAGAGCTACCTGCGCGAAATCAGTGCATGGGAGCGCCGCTTTCTATTGCAACAGGTCTAGCTGGGAACGAATATGTCGGTGCGCTTGAACAGACAATGACTTGCGAGTCTGTCCGGCTACATGGATACAGTCGCCAATATGCACCAATGTTTTGATCGTCGAAGTTGCCATCACTCTTCGCAGCGAAGAGGTCAACGTCATTTCACCGATGAATAGCGCGGCTTCACAGGGCAGTCCAGTCTGCCCCTCAACGTATCTCAAGGTCACTGGCCGCACTGGCGTCTGCGCCTTGATTGCGCATTCAAAAACATTGGAGTGAAAGGCGGCCAGATCGACGCCATCGCTGCTCGTTCCTTCCGGAAATGCGACCACCGAATAACCTTGTTCGAATGCCCTCAGTGCGCCATCCACCATGGTGCGGGCTGACGCACGCGAGGATCGTTCCACAAAGATGGTCGAACAGGCTTGCGCCAACATCCCGAACAGTGGCCAGCGCCGCACTTCGGCCTTGGCCACAAATACGCCAGGCATGAGCGACTGAATAACCAGAATGTCCAGCCACGACACGTGATTGGCAACTACCAAGGCATTGCTTTGATCAGGCAGTGATCCCTCGCATTGGATCTCGACTTGCAAAATCAGCAGAATCTTGCTGGCCCAGCGTTGAATTTCCAGAAGCTTCCGGTCCCGCTCAAGCCTCGGAAATTGCAGCCACAAGATCAAGCTGGCACGGCTCAGTTCAAGCAGCAGTCGAATCAGCTTGAACATTGGAATTCGGCGTCCATCGCCGCTGACCTTGCCGGCGGGAACTGTCTGCGCCAGTGAAGGCTGGTACATCTATTTGGGATGAAAACGGGGCAAATACTCGGGCCAGCGAAGCTGCAAGCGTGAGCGCTGCAGAGCAAACAGTTCATGCACCCCACACAGGATGCAGATGGGAATGCTCATCAGGCGTAAGAAGGAGACTTTGCGTAGCATGGCGTGTGACGTTTCAGAACCGAAGTTACACCCCGCATATGACACGTTTGTGTCAGTGTCAAATTACCACGCTGCCATTTTCAGCTCTTGCGGGAATCGCAACCGCGCCTGTATGCTTCGCGCCCATGCACCCCACCTTGCACTCGCGCGCCTGAGTTGACTGTGACCCCACAAAAGCTACCGGAACTGGTCGCGCTGGAGCGCATCATCGAGTTGGGTGCCGGCTGGATTCAGTCGCGCCTTGTTTGCGACGTGAGCGTGCCCGATGGCAGCAGCTATCCGGTCTATGTGATCACCCTGGGCAACCCAGCGCCAGAGGTGCCGGCGGTCGGCTATTTTGGTGGAGTCCATGGCCTGGAGCGGATCGGCTCGGGTGTGGTGATTGCTTACCTGCAAAGTCTGGTCATGCGCCTGCAATGGGACAGTACGTTGCACCGCCAACTTGAATCAGTGCGCATGGTGTTCATGCCCATCGTCAATCCGGGCGGCATGGCGATGGGCACGCGAGCCA
>JBMOJJ010000168.1:0-8294 GCA_049315845.1 Rhodoferax sp. | reverse complement strand
CACACCGGCATGGCTGGACGGAATCTCCATCGCCGCCTTGTCGGACTCGACCGTGATCAGCGACTGTTCGAGCCGGATGTGATCACCGGGCTTGACCATGATCTCGATCACGGCCACATCCTTGAAGTCGCCGATATCGGGAACCTTGATTTCGATTAAAGACATGCGTGTCTCCTTAGGCGTACAGCGGGTTGACCTTGTCGGCCTGGATGCCGTAGCGGTGAATAGCTTCTGTGACCTTGGCGACGGGCAGCTTGCCATCTTCGCTCAAGGCCTTGAGCGCTGCCAGCACGATGTAGTGGCGGTTGATCTCGAAATGCTCACGCAGCTTCGATCTGAAGTCGCTGCGGCCAAAGCCGTCGGTGCCCAGCACCTTGTAACCGCGACCCTGGGGAATGAACGACCGGATCTGCTCCGCATAGGCTTTCATGTAGTCGGTCGACGCAATCACCGGGCCACTGTGCTGCTCCAACTGCTGGCTGACAAACGGCACCCGCTGGCCGGCCTGCGGGTGCAACAGGTTATGGCGCTCGCAGTCCTGCCCGTCACGCGCCAGTTCATTGAAGCTCGGACAGCTCCAGACATCGGCCACCACTCCCCAATCGTTCGCGAGCAGGTCCTGCGCTGCAATCGATTCGCGCAGGATGGTACCGGAACCGAGCAACTGCACGCGCGGCGCCGCAGACCCGGTCAGCAGCACATTGGCGCCCTGCTTGCACAGGTACATGCCCTTGATGATCTGTTCTTCGGTGCCAGATGTAAGGCCCGGCATCGCGTAGTTCTCGTTCATCAGCGTGATGTAGTAGAAGACGTTGTCCTGCTTCTCCACCATGCGTTTGAGGCCATGGTGCAGGATGACGCCGACTTCGTGCGCAAAGGTCGGATCGAAGCTGACGCAGTTCGGAATCGTGCCGGCCATGATGTGGCTGTGCCCGTCCTCATGCTGCAGCCCCTCGCCGTTGAGCGTGGTGCGCCCCGACGTGCCGCCGAGCAGAAAGCCGCGCGCCTGCATGTCGCCGGCCGCCCAGGCCAGGTCGCCAATGCGCTGGAAGCCGAACATCGAGTAGTAGACGTAGAACGGCAGCATGATGCGGTTGTTGGTGCTGTAGCTGGTGGCCGCGGCAATCCAGCTCGCCATGCCGCCGGCCTCGTTGATGCCTTCCTGCAAAATCTGTCCCGCCTTGTCTTCGCGGTAATACATCACCTGGTCCTTGTCGACCGGCGTGTATTTCTGGCCTTCGGGGTTGTAGATGCCGATCTGGCGGAACAACCCCTCCATGCCGAAGGTGCGCGCCTCGTCCACCAGGATCGGCACCACGCGCGGGCCGAGCGCCTTGTCGCGCAAGAGGGTCGTGAGAAAGCGCACATAGGCCTGGGTCGTGGATATCTCGCGGCCTTCGGCGGTCGGCTCTATCACCGACTTGAAAACGTCGAGTGCCGGCACGGTGAACTGCTCGTCGGCCTGGGTACGCCGGTGCGGCAGGTAGCCGCCCAGTGCCTTGCGCCGCTCGTGCAGGTAGCGCATCTCGGGCGTGTCGTCGGCCGGCTTGTAGAACGGAATGTCCGCAATCTGGCTGTCGGGCACCGGAATGTTGAAACGGTCGCGGAAGATCTTGATGTCTTCATCGGTCAGCTTCTTGGTCTGATGCACATTGTTCTTGCCCTCGCCGCTCTTGCCCATGCCAAAACCCTTGATGGTCTTGATCAGCAGCACGGTCGGCTGGCCTTCGTGCCGGACCGCGGCATGGTAGGCGGCATAGACCTTTTGCGGATCGTGGCCGCCGCGGCGCAACGCCCAGATGTCGTCGTCGCTCATCTTGGCCACCATCTCCGCGGTCTTGGGATCGCGGCCGAAGAAATGCTTGCGCACGTAGGCGCCGTCATTGGCCTTGAACGACTGGTAGTCGCCATCGAGCGTGTCCATCATCAGCTTGCGCAGCGCGCCTTCCTTGTCGCGCGCCAGCAGCGGGTCCCATTCGCTGCCCCACAGCAGCTTGATCACGTTCCAGCCGGCGCCGCGAAATTCGCCTTCAAGCTCCTGGACGATCTTGCCGTTGCCGCGCACCGGGCCGTCCAGGCGCTGCAGGTTGCAGTTGATGACAAAGATCAGGTTGTCGAGTTTCTCTCGCGCCGCCAGGCCGATGGCGCCGCGGCTTTCGACCTCGTCCATCTCGCCGTCGCCGCAGAAGACCCAGACCTTGCGGTTGGCGGTGTCGGCAATGCCGCGCGCGTGCAGGTACTTCAGAAAGCGCGCCTGGTAGATCGCCATCAGGGGCCCGAGACCCATGGAGACGGTCGGGAACTGCCAGAACGCCGGCATCAGCTTCGGATGCGGATAGCTGGACAGCCCCTTGCCGCCGACTTCCTGGCGGAAGTGCAGCAGTTGCTCTTCCGTCAGGCGCCCCTCCAGATAGGCGCGCGCATAGACGCCCGGCGCCACATGGCCCTGGATGTAGAGGCAGTCACCCCCGTGACCCTCGCTCTCGGCGTGCCAGAAGTGGTTGAAACCGGCGCCGAACATATGAGCCAGCGACGCGAACGACCCGATGTGGCCACCCAGGTCGCCACCGTCGACCGGGTGGTGCCGGTTGGCCTTGACCACCATCGCCATCGCGTTCCAGCGCATGTAGGCGCGCAGGCGTTCCTCGATCTCGATATTGCCGGGACAGCGCTCCTCCTGGTCGGTCTCGATCGTGTTGACGTAAGCGGTATTGGCCGAAAACGGCATGTCGATGCTGCTCTGGCGCGCATGCTCGAGCAGTTGCTCCAGCAGAAAGTGGGCGCGCTGTGGACCCTCGCTCTGAATGACGGCGGACAGCGCGTCCATCCACTCACGGGTTTCCTGATGGTCGGCGTCAGGCGCGTCGGCGCCGGCGCCGGACAAATTCTCGGGTACTGCTGCCATGCTTGTCTCCTAGTTTGGCTCTAATTTAGTGCAATCCGTGAATTCTCTCACAATCGCAGCAATATTTCAAATAGTGCCATGTGATTTTATATTACGATATTTGTCAAAATGAAATTGCCTGCTTCGCCGAACACGTGCCAGGCGCCTCACCTACACTTGACGCCATGCCATTGCCCCGACCCGTTGCGCTGTCAGACCCGCTGAAACTGGGCTCGTTGCCGCGCCTGCAGAGCTGGTGGCGGCGCCTGGCGCCACAGCGACAGGACCGTTTTGCGATGCTGGCGCCGCTGGCCGCCGTGCTGCTTTTTCTGGCCGCGGTCGTGACCGCGTTCGGCTATCTGCGGCTGGAGGAAATTGACCGGGAACAGGAGGCGGTCAAGCGCGACGTCGAATACACGCAGCAGCGCCTTCGCCTGCGCCTGCTGGAACGCCAGGAACAACTGATGCGGGTGGCCCGTGAGCTGTCCAACGGCGAGCTCAATGCCGACGATTTTCTGGCCAGGGCAGAGGCGCTGATCAGCCGCTACCCCGAGTTGCAGAGCCTGAGCTGGATTGATGAGCGCCGACGCATCAGGGCCATTGTCGACACCGACAACCTCTCAAGCAGCCAGCTCAGAACGATTGGCAGCGCCTTCAAGATGGGTGAAACCGAGAGCGCCTACAGTCTGGCGCGCGACCTGCAGCAGCCAATCTATGCCCAGCGGGCAGCGGCGCCGGACAATTCGGACACACTGCAGCTGCACATCCCCTTGAGCGAAGGCGCGCGCTTTTCAGGCGTTGTGCTGGCGGAATATTCGGTCGATGGTCTGTACCGCTATGGCGTCCCGGCCGAGGTGTCGGCTCGCTACGCCATTTCGCTGCATGACGCCAAAGGCGGTCTGCTCGCGGGCACCACAGTTCCGGCCGCCAAGCCGGCCACCCGTCTGGTGCCCTGGGAGAGTCCGGTCAACACCTACGAGGTGCCGGTGTCGCCGGTCGGCAATGGGCTGGTGATAAGAGGCGAGGCCTACCGGACTTCGCTCGGCGTGATCGGCAGCGGATTGTTCTGGCTGGTGACGGTGCTGAGCGCGATGACGGCCTGGATGCTGATCGCCAACTGGCGCCATACGCGCCGGCGCATGCAGGCGCAGCAGGCGCTGGTGTCGGAAACCGTGTTCCGCCGGGCGATGGAGAATTCGATATTGACCGGCATGCGGGCACTCGACCTGGAAGGCCGCATCACCTTTGTCAACGCGGCTTTTTGCCAGATGACCGGCTGGAGCGAATCCGATCTGGTGGGCCGCACCGCGCCGTTTCCCTATTGGCCCGAAGCGGATCGCGACTCACTGAACCTGCGGCTGGAAGAAGAGCTGGCAGGCAAGGTCCTGCCCAGCGGAGTGCAGTTTCGGGTCAAACGCAAGGACGGCACGCTGTTCGATGCGCGACTCTACGTCTCGCCCCTGATTGACGCCCACGGCGTGCAGACCGGCTGGATGACATCGATGACCGACATTACCGAACCGAACCGGATTCGCGATCAGCTGTCGGCCTCGCACGAACGATTCACCACCGTGCTCGAAGCGCTGGACGCATCGATTTCGGTCGCGCCGCTGGGCAGTGACGAGCTGCTGTTTGCCAACAAGCTTTACCGCCTCTGGTTCGGCACGCAGGCCGGGGGTCATCTGCAACTGGTCGCCGAGGCGGGCGTGCCGGCCACAGCCCCGAGCGAAGAGTCGCTGGACGATGTTGATGCCTTCGCCGGCCTGCCGACCAATTCACTGCCCGACAGCGAGGCCGAAAGCGCCGAAATCTACCTCGACGCTCTGGGCAAGTGGCTGGAAGTCCGCACCCGCTATCTGAGCTGGGTCGACGGTCGGCTGGCGCAGATGGTGATCGCCACCGACATCACCGCGCGCCGCATCGCCGAAGCGCAATCCGCGGCGCAGACGGAGCGCGCCCAGACCGCCAGCCGCCTTATCACCATGGGCGAGATGGCCTCCAGCGTTGCCCATGAACTGAACCAGCCGCTGACCGCCATCAACAACTACTGCAATGGCATGGTGTCGCGGATCAAGAGCGAACAGATCAGCCGGGAAGATCTGTTGAGCGCACTGGAAAAAACCGCCAGACAGGCGCAGCGCGCCGGCCAGATCATTCAACGCATACGCTCCTTCGTCAAGCGCAGCGAACCGAATCGCTCGCTGTCGGAAGTATCCATCATGGTGGAGGAGGCGCTGGAGCTTGCCGACATCGAGATGCGCCGGCGCAATGTGCGGCTGACTCACCAAATCGCGGCGCGCCTGCCGGCCTTGCTGGTGGACCCGATTCTGATCGAGCAGGTTCTGGTCAATCTGCTGAAGAACGCGGCAGATTCGATCGACATGGCGCAACGACCGACCGCACAACGCAGCGTCAAATTGCGAGTCGAGCCGAACCAGGTGGACGACAAGGCGGTGATTGAATTCACGGTCGAGGATTCGGGCCAGGGTCTGGCGCCTGAAGTCATGCAGCGACTCTATGAATCCTTCTATTCCACCAAGGCCGACGGCATGGGCATCGGCCTGAGCCTGTGCCGCTCAATCGTAGAATCGCATCTGGGTCGGATGAAGGCGGAGAACATCTACAATGGCGGCGAAGTTGCGGGCTGCTGTTTTTCATTCTGGATTCCGGTAACGGAGTCGCCGCCGCCGTCGGAACCGCCATCGCTCAGACAACCAAGGACTCCAGGTTCAATCCGGGACAAAGCATGAGTTTGATACCGAAAAGGGGCACGATCTACGTCGTTGACGACGACGAAGCAGTGCGTGATTCGCTTCAGTGGCTGCTCGAAGGCAAGGAATACCGCGTTCGATGCTTCGACTCCGCCGAATCCTTCTTGAGCCGTTATGACGCGCGCGAGGTGGCCTGTCTGATTGTCGACATCCGCATGGGCGGCATGACCGGCCTTGAATTGCAGAATCGCCTGATCGAGGCACACTCCCCGCTGCCTATCGTCTTCATCACGGGTCACGGCGATGTGCCGATGGCGGTCGACACGATGAAGAAGGGCGCGATGGACTTCATCCAGAAGCCCTTCAAGGAAGATCAGCTTCTGACACTGGTCGAGCGCATGCTCGAGCAGGCCCGGGAAACCTTTGCAGAATACCAGAGCGCGGCGAGCCGGGGCGCGTTGATGGCGCGCCTGACGCTGCGCGAAGCGCAGGTGCTTGAGCGCATCGTTGCCGGACGCCTGAACAAGCAGATCGCCGACGACCTTGGCATCAGCATCAAGACGGTTGAGGCGCACCGTGCAAACATCATGGAAAAGCTGAACGCCAACACCGTCGCGGATCTGCTGAAGATCGCGCTGGGACAAACCACCGGCAAAGTCTGACGACACCGGATTTGAGACCAACCCCGCCCGCACCATCTCGATTGGCGGGCTTTTTTAATTATGGAACTGAAATCGTGACAAACACAGCGGTCGGACAGATCATCGACGGAGTCGCCCTCTCGGCCCAACTTCGCGGCCAGGTCGCAGCGCGCGCCCTGAAACTCAGCGCGCTTGGCGTCACTCCCGGTCTGGCCGTCATTCTGGTGGGCGACGATCCGGCCAGCGCGGTCTATGTGCGCAACAAGGTCAAGGCCTGCGCCGACACGGGCGTGCGCTCGGTGTTTGAAAAATACGACGCCGACCTGCCGGAGGCGGACCTGCTGGCGCGCATTGCCGCGCTCAATGCAGACCCCACCATCCACGGCATTCTGGTGCAGATGCCGCTGCCCAAGCAGATCGCACCGCACAAGGTGATCGAGGCCATCTCGACCCGCAAGGACGTCGATGGCTACGCCACGCTGAGTGCAGGCGAACTGATGACCGGCGCGCCGGGCTTTCGGCCCTGCACCCCCTATGGCTGCATGAAATTGATCGAGAGCACCGGTGTCGACCTGCGCGGCAAGCACGCGGTGGTGATCGGCCGCAGCAACACGGTCGGCAAACCGATGGCCTTGCTGCTGCTGCAGGCCAATGCCACGGTCACCATCTGCCACAGCGCGACCCGGGACATCGGTCACCACACCAGGCAGGCCGACGTGATCGTGGCAGCGGTCGGCAGGCGCAATGTTCTGACCGCCGACATGGTCAAGCCCGGCGCGATCGTGATCGACGTCGGCATGAACCGCACCCCGGAAGGCAAACTGTGCGGCGACGTCGACTTTGCCGGCGTGAAGGAGATTGCCAGTTTCATCACGCCGGTGCCGGGCGGTGTCGGCCCGATGACCATTACCATGCTGCTGGTCAACACACTTGAAGCCGCCGAACGCGCCGCAACATGATCAAGAATCCCCTGCTCTGCTTCGACGATCTGCCGCTTTTTGACCAGATTCAGCCAGACCATGTGGCGCCTGCCATTGAGCAGTTGCTGCTGCACGCCAACGCCGCGCTCGAGACCGTGACCGCGGCAGACTTTCCGGCTCGGTGGAGCAGCATCGCGGCCGTGCTCGATGTCTCGACCGAAAGACTGGGGCGGGCCTGGGGCGCGGTGGGTCACCTGAAAAGTGTCGTCGACGCACCGGAACTGCGCGCCGCCTACAACCAGGCGCTGCCGAAGGTCACCGAATTCTTCACCCGGCTTGGCGCCGACCAGCGACTCTATGCCAAATACAAGGCGATCGACACGGCCGCACTGAATCCGGAGCAGCATCAGGCGCACCGCAATGCGATGCGCAATTTTGTGCTCGGCGGCGCAGAGCTCAGCGGCGCCGAGCGCGAACGCTTTGCCGCCATTCAGGAACGCATGGCCGAGCTGGGCCAGAAGTTCAGCGAGAACGCACTTGACGCCACCGACACATTTTCCTACTACGCCGACGCGACCGAACTGGACGGCGTTCCAGAAGATGTCCGGCAAGCGGCCCGGGAACTGGCGCAATCGGAGAACCGGGAAGGCTTCAAGCTGATGCTGAAGATGCCGTGCTACCTGCCGGTCATGCAGTTCGCCAGCAGCAGTGAACTGCGCCGGCGCCTGTACCGCGCCTACGTCACGCGAGCCTCCGATCAAGCCGAAGCAGAACTTAGCAAGTTCGACAACTCGGCGCTGATCGTGGAAATACTGACCTTGAGGCAGGAAGAAGCCGCGCTGTTGGGTTGCGCAAACTATGGCGAACTCTCCCTGGTTCCGAAAATGGCCGAGTCGCCGCAACAGGTGATCGCTTTCTTGCGCGACCTGGCCAAACGGGCGAGACCGTTCGCCGAACAGGATCTGGCCGACCTTCGCGCCTATGCCGCCGAGCATCTGGGTCTGTCCGATCCCCAGGCCTGGGACTGGCCCTATATCGGCGAAAAGCTGAAGGAGGCGCGCTATGCCTTCAGCGAACAGCAGGTCAAGCAATATTTCCCCACGCCGAAAGTGCTGGCCGGTCTGTTCAAGATCGTTGA
>JBMOJJ010000167.1:0-8302 GCA_049315845.1 Rhodoferax sp. | reverse complement strand
TTGGGCGCCTCGATTAAATTGAGAGCCGCACCATCAAGCGAGCCACCGAAGTGGCCGCCATGCGCCTGCACCCGGATTTGCCGACCGGTCTCGGGATCCACCTCCAGCACGGTCGCACCCGTTCTGCGCAGGTTGCGCACCAGTCGGGCTTCTTCCAACTGGCCGGTCTCGAATAGTCGCAGCAGACGACCCGGGTGCTTGCTTCGCGTGGTCCAGCGAAAGTCGTACCAAAGGGCACGCTCGCACTCCTTGCCGATCAGGGACGCGCCAAGATGGCTGCGAAAGCCATCATGGGTGTCTGCCTCGTAGGCCGCGAAGATGGCGTCGCGGGTTGGACTGCAGATAGTGGGCAGTTCAGCCATGCTGCTTTGCCTGTGTTTCACTTAGCGAGCGGGCGCGCGTGACCAACCCCGCCCATTGCTCGTCGTTGCACTGCGCACGCACCACTTCAATCAAAGCGTCCTTGAATGCGTCGCGCCTTGAGCCGTGCGGTCGGTCGGTAAGCCCGGCCAGATGCGCAGTCACCTGCGCCAATTCCTGTTGCTTCAGGCGCAGCGCGGTCTTGGCACGGTGGAACCACGCGGCATCGAGCGTCTTCTTCTCGGTCTGACGCCGGATGTCGGTGGTGGCGATCTGGATGCGAATCGACGTGATCTCACTTTGCAGCGTTGCCAGGCGTTCACGACAGCCTTGGACGGAGTCCGGCAGCGAAGGTGCCTCCTGCAGATTGAAATGCTCTTGCATTTGCCGTCCTTCAGGCCTGGCGCTTCCAGGGCAGGCCGTTGGCCGCGGGTGCAATGGGCGGCGCAACCACTGGCGCACGCGCAGCGGCGGATTGCACTGGCGCTGTCCCAGGTGCAAAGGAAGCAGCATTGGCAGCCGCCGGTGTGCGCGGGAGATACCGAATGGAATTGCTTTCGCCGTACTGGCCCTTGGGTGGGCGCACCCGCACATCGGCGATCAAGGGGATCAGGTGCAGTTGCTCCGAGTTGCTGACCTGCAGTTTGCCGACGGCGCGGCAAATGGAAGACAGGGTGCGCTGGGCGATCTGGACGGCGTCCGCACTGGCGTTGACCAGGTTCAGGCGGTCAAAGAGTTTGCGCCCGGTGTACTGACCTTCAATGATGTCGACTTCCATGTACAGGTACTGGCCGCTGCCATCCTTGGTGGCGCGCATCTCGCTGGCGACGATTTGCGAGAGGTACTTTCCTGGGGGCAGAACGTCGTAGCTGCTGGGCTCGACAGCGGATGCATCGAAGGTGTGTCCAAATGAAGCCATGGTGATTTACTCCTTGTTCAGTTTCAGGTTGGGGTTTGGGTGGTGGTGGCGGTAACGGATTGCGGCGCGGCGAGCATGGACTGGATCGAATCCGGCATAGCCTGAGCGAAGGTCTGCCAGTCCAATGACAAGGTCTCCGGCAGGCCGTAGCGGTTCTTGGCAAGGAAGGCGGGGCGCTCTGCGGTGTGGATGACGCGCTCGCCTGAGCCCATGGCGCGGTTGACCTTCTTGTTGAAGCCCACATCGGCCTTGACGGTGCTGATGCGGTAGTTGGCAAACAGCACGACATCAGAGTGCTCCTGCAACAGGGCCGCAGCCCGGGTGTGCAGTTTGATGACGTACCTGTCGTAGGGGTCGTGCTCTGGGCTGTCAAAGCGCTTGATGTCGGTGTGGGCGATCTGCACCACCGTCATGCCGCGGTCATCGCGCAAGGCGTTCAGGCCATCGATGTACTGTCGCCATAGATTCAGGGCGGCGACATAGCCGCGCCCATAGCCGGGCTCTTCGATGGATGCCCAGCCATTGTCCCGGCAGGCCTTGCCCCAGACCTGGGGCTCCAGCCAATCCACGCTGTCGATCACCACGGTCTTGAAATCATGCGGCTCGGTGTAGAGCGCTGCGAGGGCATCGATCACCTCCTCAAAGCTGCGTGCCAGCGGAAAATGATTGGCCGCAAGCGTGCCCAGACCATCCTCTGTTTGCACAAACACCGGCTGGTTGGCCTCGGAAGCAAAGGTGGTCTTGCCGACACCGGAAACACCATGGATCAGGATGCGCGGCGGCTTGGGCGCAATGGCGCGGGTGAGTTGATTCAGGGACATTGCCATTACGCCACCTCGCCGAAGTTGTTGTCGTTGGCGGCGTCCAGGTTGGCCCCAGCCTTGATCGGCTCGATCTTGTAGCTGGGCTTGCCGGTCTTGAGGGTTCGCGCCGGCTCGAACAGGTGCCGAACAGCCGGCGGCCAGGCGTTGTATTTGGATTCCGACACCTTGATTTCGATGCCGATGTAGTCCTCTGGGTTTTCTCCCCACTTGCGCAGGGCGTCAACCGCGTCCTTCAACTTCATCTGGTCGTACTCAGGGCGTTTCGGAAGATCGGCTGAAACAAGAAAGCCATCAACCTCAAAGCTCACCTTGCCGGTGGATTTGCCCGCCTCTTGGCGCAGGTGCTGAGCCTGCTCACCCAGGCGGTTGTGCAACGCGGTCTGTAGCGCACCAATATAAAGAACGGCGGTGTACTTGGTCGCAGTGACTTGTTTGATCATGCGATTGAGATCGGTGAGCGGGAGCTTGTCGAGCTCAGTCACGTAAAGCTGGCCTAGTTCATCCAGCACGTCGGGTTCGGGAATCATGAGGTTTCTTTCTTTCAGTGGGTTTTGCGGTTGCTTGGAGCCATCTGCGCAATGCGCAGATGGGTACGGATTTCAGGCGGCTTGAGTGGGGAGCTGGAGCGCATGGCGAGGTAGCGGTAGTGGTCCTCGCCCACCTTTTGGCTAAACAGATGGACAAGGCCAAGCTCACATGCGATCCAGGCGCGGCGGGCGACGGAGTGGATACGGGCGCGGTCGTTGGTTGCCAGGTCGCTGTTGGTCTCTGAACGGTCACGCAGCAGCAGACCCTCGTGGTACTGAATGCAATGGCCGACCAGTGCGCTGGCGACCCAGTCACACAAGTTGGTCTCGGACAGTTTTTCAATCGGAACGTAAACAGGCTGCAGCGCTGCGCGGCCAATATCAACACCCAGACCCAAGTGGCTGCGTGAGGTTTCAATCAGGTCGTTTTTGTAAATCATCAAATCTCCGGGCGTGAGTTGGCCTACCACCGCTGCCCAAGGGGGCGCGGAGTTTGCAGGTGTTAAAGGTTTTTACTGAGCGAGGTGACTGTTTTTCTCAGCCACCCCGCGATCGGTCAGACGGCAGTCCTGATGCCGAACATGCGAAGGTGCATTTGCAGTTCTGCGACACGGCGGTAAAACGTGGCGGTGGACATGCCGCAGGCTTTGGATGCCATCGGAAGGTCCTGGTGCGAGGCAAGCAAGCTGAAAAGTTCAGCCTGTTCCTCGCTCATGTGCGCCAGCGCTGTCTCCAGGTCATGGAGCGTGTTTGAGTTTGAAAAGAGATCGTCGTCACCATCAAACCATTGCGATCTGTAATGGGCTTCGCTTGAACCGATCGGCGCGGCATCGTCGTCATTGGCCGCGTCCTGCGTCTGGTCCATACCCTGTCGTGCTCGGCTTATGTTGACGATCTCCAGCGTGTCAACGTCTTCACCCGAGGCAAAGGTCAGGCGCTCTCTGTCTGTCTTACGGGTCTTGAGAAATTCGGCGGTGCGGTGCTCGGACACAAAACCGGTAAACGTCCCGGGGCTGCCCTTCTCGGGATTAAATTGAGCTTCACGCTCCAGAAGGTCAAGCAAGATTTCCTGATACAGGTCTTCCCGCTCCGAGGTGCTCAGCCGAGCAGAAACCGCTGCTCTGTATGTGCGGGTCTTGGCTGCATTGATAGCAGCGCGGAAGTACGGGTCGTTGGCCGCGTCACGGGTGAAGCGGGGATCGCGCACACCGGTCGCGCTTGAAGTATTTTTTTGTCCGTCATCGCTTGGCAACATGTCATTTCCTTTTTCGTTTTGGTGTACATGAAGCCATTGGACCGGGGTTACTTCATGAGATCACCGCAACTGCGGGAACTGCGACCGCAACTGCGGTAGCAGGGTATGTATTTGGGTTACTGGTCCAGGCTCTTTTTGGCAGCTGCAAATTTTTCTTGCAGCGTCCGTTCTGTAATTCCGGGCTTCTTGAAATTGGCCATCAGCTGATCGATCAAGGCAGATTGACTGCTGAAAACAGAATGTGGCTTTCCTGCGGGGGACCTCATCAGGAATAAAGCCACCAACCCGCCGATGATGTTCAGGTAGGTGGTCTCGGCTCTGAGTCCAACGTCCTTGCTGGGTTTAAGCTGTTCAGCCAGCTTTTGGTTCGCAGTCACCAGATCATCACGCTCGGTTCTCAGCTTGCGGTACTCATCCGCCGCCTTTTCAAGTCGCGCCCGTAATCCATCGCGTTCGGCCTGCAATGCCTGAAAGGCATCTTTATTGATGGCTGTATGGGTGTTGCGCTCGATGTCGTCGAACAAGAATGCGGGCTTGTCAGACGGGAATTGAGCCGCAATCCAGTCCTTAAGGTGTTGCCGGGAAATGTGACGTCGCTCTGCGGCAACGTGTTCTTCGGTCGGCACGACTTTCCCGTTCTCCCTGCTACACGGCAGAAGCCCCGTCACGATCGCGTCGTGAATCGCCCGGCACCTGGGCTCAAGACAGTTGATGTAAGGGTGCTTCAGAACGCCCCTTGCGACTTCCGTGGACAACGCCAGGTGTTCTTCCACTTCTCCGGGCTCGATGCCACACCACAACGCTGCAGCAACCGGCACGCGGTACACCGTGAAGTAGGACTGGACTGCTTCACAACTGTCGTTTTCCCATGTCTTTTTCATATTTTTCTCTTTTCATTTATGTGTCTGTGGTGGCGTTGCGTTTGAATTGGCAGACCTTGTGGCCTTCGTTTGAGCCGGAGGTGGCGGACAAATGGCTGCCGCAAATACCTGCCGACTCAAGTAACTTGATCATTCTTCGATGGGCTTTGCGGGTTCCATGTCGCTTGCGCCAATAGCGATGGCACGGGTCTGCAGTTCCCTAAACATGCCCTCCTGAATGCGATCCTTCAGGTTCCACACCACCTTGTGTGGGTTGAAGAGCAACACATAGTGGTGCGCGCCTGTGGGGCCTTCCTTTGCATCAATGAAGCCCAGTTCAACCAAGGAGCGCATGCGGTCTTTCCACGTGCTCAGTGCCCTCTCGCCGGTAAACCCGGACTCAAACGCCAGGGTCATCGGGTTGTCGATGGCCAGGAGTGATTCGTCAAAAGTGCGGCACCACAAGACGAAATAGACCATGCCTGCCGGTTTGTTCTTGGTCAGCGAGTCGATGATGTTCATGATCAAGGGCATCGTGCGGGGGATGGTGGTGAAGCCCTTGACCAGTTTTCGGTTCCAGAGCTTTTCATCGTCCAGGTCTGGCCAGCAGCTGTCGCGCAGCGCTTTGGCCTTCTCTTGGCCCTTGGATATCTTTTTGGCGGTTGATGCAGCGGACATTTGGTTTTCCTTTGGGTTTTCGATTTCAGTGCCCAAATTCTAGGTCCGAATGGTCAAACTCGCTATGATTAAAGCAACGCTTTTGGCGCCAAGTACTCGTCTAATATAGGTAGCTCATATGTTGAGTTGACTATTTTCTACACATCAGAATGCCATTAGATGCGGCAAAAAATGGCGTAAAAACACGTGTATTCCATATAAATCAATGACTTACAAGAATTTTGCTGTGCTCAACGTACTCAGTGATCATGTGATTCTGTGCTCCTTAGTTATCCTGTGCCCGACCCGGGCGGGCACAGGATTCAGTCGGATCGCCCTAATGCGCCATCACATCACCCCTAAAACAGCTCAATGGCGCGCGTTTGTGGGCAAAAGCGCCGCCCTCTGAGAAAACCCCCCACCGGCGGCGGTATGAACCTACATGACCGCCACCCGCACCTCTACCTACACCCCGCCGCCCGAGCCCACTCCCATGGCCATCGTCGGCACCATCTTGGCACTGGGCGTAATCCGCCTCATTGAAAGTCAAGATCTACTTGATAAATTGACCGAAGAGCGCGTTCATACCGGTGTTTTGACAACCCAGGAGAAAACCCCGTGACTGAGTCCATCGTTGCACGTGTTGCAGCCCTGAGAAGCGCCGATTTCGCTGATCTCAAACAAATGTGGCGCGATCTGTTCCAGCAGGAGCCACCGCTCTTTAACCGTCGCTTCCTGGAAAGCCGCCTGGCCTACCGCATCCAGGAACTGGCGCTGGGCGGCTTAAAGCGCGACACCATCAAGCGCCTGGAGCGTCTTGGCGACCAACTCGATGGTGGCAAGCAGTCTGTGCGCAGTCGGCGCATTGATGGCAGGCCGGTTGCCGGCACGCGCCTTATCCGTAACTGGGAGGGAGCCGACCGCGAGGTGCTGGTCGGGCTGGACTATTTTGAATATGCTGGCCAGCGCTACAAATCACTCTCAAGCATCGCGCGCACCATCACCGGCACCAATCGCAACGGGTGGACATTTTTTGGCTTTTCCTCGGGCCGGGGGCTGTGATGAATACGCCCCGCAAACTCTGTTGCGCGGTGTATACCCGCAAGTCCACCGAGGAAGGGTTGGATCAGAATTTCAACTCGCTCGATGCCCAACGGGACGCCTGTGACAACTACATCGCTAGCCAGAAGTCAGAAGGCTGGGTGATGCTGGGTGAACGCTACGACGACGGTGGCTTCTCGGGTGGCAACATGGACCGCCCCGGCCTGAAACGCTTGCTTGACGATGTGCGTCGCGGGCTGGTCGACACCATCGTGGTCTACAAAATTGACCGCCTTTCACGCTCGCTGGCGGACTTTGCCAAGCTGGTGGACCTGTTTGACAAGCACAAAGTAACCTTTGTTTCGGTCACGCAGGCATTCAACACCACCACCTCCATGGGGCGACTGACGCTCAACATCTTGCTGTCGTTTGCTCAGTTCGAGAGGGAACTGTCGGGCGAGCGGGTACGCGACAAGATCGCCGCATCCCGCCAGAGAGGCATCTGGATGGGTGGCATGCCCCCGCTGGGCTACGATGTTGTTGAGCGCAAACTCACTTCCAATCCCGCTGAGACGCAGGTGGTCAGGGAGATGTTTTCGCGGTTTGCGGCGGTGCCGTCCATGGCCACCCTGGTCCGGGACCTGCGCGCCAGGGGCGTAACGTCCAAGTGCTGGACTACCGCCAAGGGCGTCGAGCGCAAGGGCAAACTGATCGACAAGGGCTACGTCTACAAGATTTTCAAAAATGCGGTCTACATCGGCATTGCAGCCTACAAGGGGCAACACTACCCTGGTGAGCACCAGGGCATCATCAGCCAGGAACTCTGGGACCAGGTGCAGGAGCACTTGCAAAACGGCGACCGAAAGCAAAAGGGGCCACGTGCGGATCGCGCCAGCAGAGCACCATCACTGCTGCGGGGCCTGCTGTTTTCGGAGCAGAACCGGGCGTTTACGCCGGCCTACACGCACAAGGGACTCAAGTTCTACCGGTATTACGTCAACACCGACTCCATCAAGCTCGGCAAGACGGGTTGTGAAATCCAGCGAATTCCGGCCGGGGAGATCGAAACGGTCGTTGTGGAGAAGATGCGCCATGTCCTGAGAGCACCCGAGGTGCTGGCCCACGCTGTTCGCGAGGTTTGCGCCTTGCGGCCAAAAATCGGCGAGATCGATGCCATCCGTACCCTGCGGTCGATAGACCCTGTTTGGGATCAACTGTTTCCTGCCGAACAGGCAAGCATTGTGCGTACGTTGGTCGAGCGAATAACGGTGCGTCCTGATGGAATCACCATACAGTGGAAGGCTCTTGGCATGAACCAGTTGCTGCGCGATACCTTGATGGCCACTGAACTGGAGGCGGCATGAGCGAACCATCAAAGCCAGGTCCCAAGACGGACGTTCCGATGAAGTTCCGCATCAGGGGTGGAAAAACGGTGATGGTTCTGCCTGATGGCAACAGAGCGATTGAGCGCAAGGACGTGATCGTGGACAACGCGATGGTCAAAGTCATCGCACGTGGGCTTCGCTGGCATCGGCTGCTCTCTGAAGGCGTCTACAACACCATTGAAGACTTGGCCACGGCAGAGAAGATCAACCCGTCGTACGTCAGTCGCGTCACGCGAACGGCTTTTCTGGCGCCGGCAATTGTGGAGGCGATCATGGATGGCAGGCATCCTGCGCATCTGACTATGAAAGATCTGCTGGAACCATTTCCGGCTGAGTGGGGAGAGCAGCACAAGCGATTTATGTAAGTCGGCTTGACGTTGGACTGCAGTCATTCGTGGAAATTCGATGGTCGTCGCTTAGGTGCCCATTCCCGACGATGATTTTCTCGAAATGCTCGCCCGTTAACCGACATTG
>JBMOJJ010000166.1:0-8308 GCA_049315845.1 Rhodoferax sp. | reverse complement strand
GCGGAACTTGGCGCCGGCCAGCAGCGAGGCCATGTCGAGCGACAGCACGCGCTTGCCCTTCAGAGAATCCGGCACTTCGCCGGCGACGATGCGCTGCGCCAGCCCCTCCACGATCGCGGTCTTGCCGACGCCGGGCTCGCCGATCAGCACCGGGTTGTTCTTGGTTCGGCGCTGAAGCACCTGGATGGCGCGGCGGATCTCGTCGTCGCGGCCGATCACCGGGTCAAGCTTGCCCATGCGGGCGCGTTCGGTCAGGTCCAGGCAGTATTTCTTCAGCGACTCGCGCTGGTCCTCGGCGTCTGCGCTGTCCACGTTCTGCCCGCCGCGCACGGCGTCGATCGCCGCTTCCAGCGATTTGCGGGTAAGCCCCTGTTCCCGGACCATGCGTCCAATATCGAGCTTGCTGTCGGTCAACACCAGCAGGAACAGTTCGCTCGCCACAAACTGGTCGGAGCGCTTCATCGCCTCCTTCTCGGCCAGTTGCAGCAGCGTGACCATGTCCCGGCCGATCTGGACCTGCTCCTGACCGTGCACTTCCGGCAGCTTCTTCAACGCCGCCTCGGCCGCGCCAAGCAAACCCGTCACATTGACGCCCGCACGCTGCAGCAGTGCCTTGGGACCATCCTCCTGACGCAGCATGGCGATCAGCACGTGGACCGGCTCGATGTAGGCATGGTCTTTGCCGAGCGCGAGGGTCTGGGCCTCGCTCAGGGCTTCCTGAAACTTGGTGGTGAGTTTTTCGATTCGCATGGCAATCCCTTTGATCTTCGGTTGCCCTTCAACTTGGGCTTGCCCATGGCATTTCAAGTGCCACTCGATCTGACGCGGATGACCGTGATCAAACAAGCATCAGTCGACGACCGGCCCGATGGCCGGCCGGGGCCTGCGCCGCCGGCTTCAGCCCAGGTTCGATGCCGTGATGCCCCAGCGCGTCAAGGCTGCGTCATCGGCGACGCGGGCATCGACCCAACACTCGCCCTGCGCGGTTCGCTCCTTCTTCCAGAACGGCGCCTGGGTCTTGAGGTAGTCCATCAGGAACTCGCAGGCCTGGAAACTCTCGCGGCGGTGCGCCGATGTGACCGCCACCAGCACGATCTGATCCAGCGGTTCAAGCAGTCCGATGCGGTGGATGACCCGGGCAGCGTAAATGGCAAAGCGCCGCTGCGCCGCGTCTATCATGGCTTCGATCGCCTTTTCTGTCATGCCGGGATAGTGTTCCAGTTCCAGCGCCAGAACCGGAGCGACTGCGTCCGTGGCGGGCGCATTCCGATCGCGCACGGTGCCGACAAAACTGCAGATCGCGCCGACGCGGCGGTCCTGCGCACGCAGCGCGGCTATTTCGGCGCCCAGATCAAAATCGGCGGTCTGTATGCGCACCCGGGCATGCGAAGCGGCGTCGGCGTTCATGGCATCCTCAGCCGCCGGTGACGGGTGGAAAGAAGGCCACTTCGGCGCCCTCGGCCAGCATGGCGGATTCATCGCTCATGACCTGGTCAAGGGCCATCCGGACCGCCCGGCCATGCGCCAGGCTGTCGGCCAGGCTGCCGCCGCGGGCGATCAATTCGTCGCGCAGCGCGGCCAGCGTCGCGGCCCCGGTATCAACCGTCTCGCCGGACACGCCCACGGCTTCGCGGATCGACGCGAAATATTTGATCGTCACTCTCACCGCAATACCTCTGAAAATGGAATAAAGCAGACACTGTCACCATAGCCGATGGCCTGTCCGGGCGGATTGTCCACCAGGCCGTCAGCCCAGACCGCCGAGGTCAGAACCCCTGAGCTCTGGTTGCCGAACAGGTCGAGTCCGCCGGCCGCATTGCGGCGCGCGCGCAGGAACTCGCGGCGCCTGTCAGGTCGTGCCCAGGTGAAATGGGCCGGCATCGCAAGCGTCGGCGCGGCGATCTGGCTGGCGCCCTGCAGCGTCAGCAGGAAGGGGCGCACCAGAAGCAAAAAAGTGACAAAACTCGAAACCGGGTTGCCGGGCAAGCCGATAAAGTGCGCGCCCTGTACCCGACCGTAGGCAAAAGGCTTGCCGGGCTTGATGGCAATCTGCCACAAATCGAGCGAACCCAGCGACTGCACCGCCGGTTTGATGTGGTCCTCCTCCCCGACCGAGACGCCGCCGCTGGTCAGGATCAGATCATGCTCGGCCGCCGCCTTGTGCAGCGCCTGCACGGTGGCCTCGAAACGGTCCGGCACGATGCCCAGGTCGCTCACTTCACAACCCAGGCGCAGCAGCAGCGCACGCAGGAAGAACCGGTTCGAGTTGTAAATGGTGCCGGGTTTCATCCGCCCGGGCGCTACCGCACCCGGCATCACCAGCTCGTCGCCGGTCGAGAACAAGGCCACGCGGGGCCGGCGCACGACCGGCAGCGTGGCCATGCCGATGCTGGCCGCCAGGCCCAGCGCCGCAGGCGTGAGCCGTTCCCCTTTGCGCAGCACCGCCGATCCGCTCAGGATGTCTTCTCCGGCTCGGCGGATCCACTGCCCTGCTGCCGGCAGCGCCCTGATGCGCACCCGCTCGCCGTCGATCTGCTCGCAGTCCTCCTGCATCACGACGGCATCGGCGCCGGACGGAATCGGGGCCCCGGTGAAAATTCGGGCCGCAGTTCCCGGCGCCAGCGCCACTGCGACGGATCCGGCTGCGATGCGCTGGGTCAGAGGCAGCAGCGCCGGCACCTGCGGCAGGTCTGCGCAGCGAACCGCATAGCCGTCCATCGAACTGTTGTCCTGTGGCGGAACCTGCAAGGCGGATACCAGATCCAGCGCCAGGATGCGGCCATCGGCATCGAAGGTGCTGACCTGCTCCACGCCGGTCAGCATCGCTGCCGATCGCAGCAGTTCAGCCAGCGCACCATCGAGCGGCTGCAGAGGCGTGCGAGCGCCTTGCGTGTTGCTCATGCAAGAGTCTCCAGCCGGTAGTCGAAGCGTGGCTCGTTGGCGATCAGCCAGTCCGCGATGGCCTGCGGATCGTTGAGGTCGAGCAGCGGGCGCAGCGTGGCGTTGGGCAGCTGAGCCGGCGAATCGGTGGCAATGGCGACGATGAAATCATCGTCCGGATAGCGCGCGGGCTTGTTGGACAGGGCGCGCCAGACTTCGACCTTCAACAGATCAGATTCCTTGAAGCCTTCCACCAGGACCCAGTCAACGCCCTCATAGAGCTCGGCAATCAGGTGATGGACCGAGAGCCGCACCGGTTGCTCGAACTCGCGCATCAGGGCCAGTCGCTGATCGGACGCGACCACCACTTCAAATGCGCCGGCCTCGCGGTGCCGGTGCGTATCCTTGCCGGCATGATCGATGTCGAAGCTGTGGTGAGCGTGCTTGACGACCGATACGCGCAGCCCCTTCAGGCGAAAAACAGGAATCAGGCGCTCCACCAGCGTTGTCTTGCCGGAACCCGAGTAGCCCGCAAAGCCGACAACCTTCATCTGCAGTGCTGCGCAATATAGGTCTTGATCGCGTCGGCGTCTGCGGACATCCGCGTCACACGCTTGGGTAGCGCCTCGATTCCCTCGAATCCGGGAGGCCGATCCGGCTCCCGACCAAGCGCCTCGACGAGGGTGGCAGCAAACTTGATCGGCAGCGCGGTCTCCAACACAATCATCGCAAGACCCGGCTGCAGATGCTCCAGAGCCACCTTCAGTGCGTCCGCTGTATGGGTGTCTATCATCCGGCCAAAACGCCGATGGGTGGCGCGGATGGTTGCAAGCCGATCCGCGTGGGTGCTGCTGCCGCTCGTGAAGCCGTAGCGCAGCGCCACCTGCCTGAAAGCCGGGTCAGCGCTCAGGTCAAAGCGGCCGTCACGCTTGAGCGTCGTTTCAAACAGGTCCTTCAGCCGCGTTGCGTCCCGCCCGAGCAGGTCAAAGACAAAGCGCTCGAAGTTCGACGCCTTGGAAATGTCCATCGACGGGCTAGATGTTTCATGCGTGTCGGCGCTGCCCCGAACCCGGTACACACCGGTGCGAAAGAATTCGTCCAGCACATCGTTTTCATTCGTGGCCACCACGAGCTTGTCGATCGGCAGACCCATCATGCGCGCGATATGTCCGGCGCATACATTGCCGAAGTTGCCCGACGGCACGGTGAAACTCACCTTGTCGGAATTGGCTGTCGTCGCCTGGAAGTAGCCGGCGAAATAGTAGACAAGCTGCGCCATCAAACGCGCCCAGTTGATGGAATTCACGGTTCCTATCTTGTACTTGCGCTTGAAATCGAGGTCGCCTGAAACCGCCTTCACCATGTCCTGGCAATCGTCGAAGACGCCGTCCACGGCGATGTTGTGTATGTTCTCGTCCATCAGGCTGAACATTTGCGCCTGCTGAAACGGGCTCATGCGGCCAAACGGGCTGGTCATGAAGACACGGACCCCCTTCTTACCGCGCATCGCGTATTCGGCCGCGCTGCCAGTGTCCCCGCTGGTGGCGCCCAGGATGTTGAGCTGCTCGCCGCGGCGGGCCAGTTCGTACTCGAACAGGTTGCCCAGCAGCTGCATCGCCATGTCCTTGAAAGCCAGCGTCGGCCCGTTCGACAGCGCCTCGATGTACAGCACCGTTCGCGCGGCAATCGTCGACGCATCTTCCAGCTTCGTCAATGGCACGATCTCCCGGCTGCCGAAGATCTCCGGCGTGTAGGTCTTCTCGCAGATCGCTTTCAGGTCGGCGCCGGGAATATCGTCGATGTAGAGCGACAGCACCTCGTACGCGAGGGCGCCGTAGCCCCGCTGGCGATGGATGTCGCGCCAGCGCGCGAGCATGCCGTCGTCGACCCGGGGATAATGCTCGGGCAGGTACAGCCCGCCATCGGGTGCCAGACCTTCGAGCAGGATCTCGCAAAAATGCTTGCCGGCCGTCAAATCGGAACTGGCAGCGCGCGTCGAGCGGTATTTCATCAGGCCAGTTCTTCCTTGCGGATACGGATGATGGGCGCCAGCACGGTGGACAGCGCCTGCATCTGCGCCATCGCCTCGTTCATCTGTGCCTCGACGCACTCGTGGGTCAGGATGATCAGATCGGTCTGCGTCGCGCCTTCGCCACCGACCTCGTCGGCTTCACGCTGCAACACGGCATCGATGCTGATGTCCAGCGAGGCCAGAATCCCGGTCACGCGCGCCAGCACGCCCGCCTCGTCCGCCACACGCAGGCGCAGGTAGTAGCTGGTCACCACCTCGCTCATCGGCAGCACCTTCAGGTCGCTCATCGCATCGGGCTGAAAAGCCAGGTGCGGCACCCGGTTCAGCGGATCGGCGGTATGCAGGCGCGTGATGTCCACCAAATCGGCGATGACGGCGCTGGCCGTTGGCTCGGACCCGGCGCCCTTGCCATAGTAGAGGGTCGTGCCAACCGCGTCGCCCTGGACCATGACGGCGTTCATCGCCCCTTCGACGTTGGCGATCAGACGCTTGGTGGGCACCAGGCTCGGGTGCACGCGCAGCTCAATGCCGCCGGCGCGGTTCTTCTTCGGATCGGCCTCGCGGCGCTTGGTGATACCCAGCAGCTTGATGCGATAACCGAGCTGCTCGGCATATTTGATATCGGCGGCGGCGAGACCGGTGATGCCCTCTACGTAGGCCTTGTCGAACTGGACCGGCACACCAAAGCCGATCGCCGACATGATGGTCGCCTTGTGCGCCGCGTCAATACCCTCGATGTCGAAGGTCGGGTCGGCTTCAGCGTAGCCCAGTTGCTGCGCCTGCTTGAGCACGACGTCGAAATCCAGCCCCTTGTCGCGCATTTCGGACAATATAAAGTTGGTCGTGCCATTGATGATGCCGGCGATCCACTGGATGCGGTTGGCCGTCAATCCTTCGCGCAGCGCCTTGATGATCGGGATGCCGCCAGCCACCGCGGCTTCGAAGGCGACCATCACGCCCCTGGCGGACGCGGCCGCGAAGATCTCGGTGCCATGCACGGCCAGCAAGGCCTTGTTGGCCGTCACGACGTGCTTGCCGGCGGCAATCGCCTCCATCACCAGCGTCCTGGCGATCCCGTAGCCGCCGATCAGTTCGATCACGATGTCGATCTCCGGGTTGGCGATCACCGCACGCGCATCGCTGACCACGGTGACGCCCGGACCGGCCAGTGCCTGGGCGCGCGCAATCTCCAGATCGGCCACCATGCTGATCTCTATGCCGCGGCCAGCGCGCCGCTTGATCTCCTCCTGATTGCGACGCAGCACGTTGAACGTGCCCGAGCCCACAACGCCCATGCCAAGAAGGCCTACTTGAATCGGTTTCATAAATTCCATTTTGTTGCTGAATCAGTTGCTGTGCCGCTTGCGATAGCCTTCAAGAAACCTGGCCAAGCGCCCGATCGCCTCGCGCAGGTCGTCTTCGTGGGGCAGGAACACAATGCGGAAATGGTCTGGCGCAGGCCAGTTGAAGCCGGTGCCCTGCACCAGCATCACGCGCGTTTCCTGCAGCAGGTCCAGAAAGAACTGCTGGTCATCGGCAATCGGATACAGCGTCGGGTCCAGCCGCGGAAACATGTACAGCGCGGCGGTCGGCTTGACACAGCTGACGCCGGGGATCGCGGTGATCAGTTCGTAAGCCAGATCGCGCTGGCGGCGCAGGCGTCCGCCCTCGCCTACCAGATCGTTGATGCTCTGATAGCCGCCCAGCGCGGTCTGGATCGCCCACTGGCCGGGCACATTGGCACACAGCCGCATGTTGGACAGCATGTCCAGCCCCTCGATGTAGTCCTTGGCCGCCTTTTTGTCACCCGACACAATCATCCAGCCGGCGCGGTAACCGCAGGAGCGGTAGCTCTTGGACAGGGAGTTGAAGGTCAGCGTCAGCACATCATCCGACAGACTGGCGATGGCAGTGTGGCGGGCGCCGTCATAGAGCACCTTGTCATAGACCTCGTCGGCAAAAATCACCAGGCCGTGCTCCCTGGCGATCTGGACGATGGCCTTGAGAAGTTCAACCGAATAAAGCGCGCCGGTCGGATTGTTGGGGTTGATGACCACAATGCCCTTGGTGCGCGCGGTGATCCTGGCACGCATGTCCTCGAGGTCGGGCATCCAGCCCTTTTCCTCATCGCAAAGATAGTGCACTGGCGTGCCGCCAGACAGGCTCGCCGCGGCCGTCCAAAGAGGGTAATCGGGTGATGGCAGCAGCAGCTCGTCGCCATTGTCGAGCAGCGCGTTGGTCGCCATCACGATCAGTTCGCTGGCGCCGTTGCCCAGATAGATGTCGTCCAGCGTCACTCCCCGGATGCCCTGCTGCTGGGTGTAGTGCATGACCGCTTTGCGCGCGCCAAAGATGCCCTTGCTGTCCGAATAGCCTGCCGAGTTGGGCAGGTTGCGGATCATGTCCTGCTGGATCTCCTCGGGCGCGTCGAACCCGAACACAGCCAGATTGCCGATGTTGAGCTTGATAACCTTGTGCCCTTCTTCCTCCATCTGGCGCGCCGCGTCCATGATGGGCCCGCGAATGTCATAGCAGACATTGGCGAGCTTGCTTGATTTTCGAATGGTCTTCAAATTCCCTCCGGACCCGGGTGACTTCGGGCGAAACTTATAATTTGACCACATTTCCAATCAAGCCCCGTCGGCCAGGCGGCACCAGCGCACCGGCCGTCAAGGCTTTTCATCATGAAGATTCAACCTGACAACATTGACGCGCAGTCCATCAGCGGGTACGGTCCCGGCTGGATCGGCATTGGCAAGGAGAAGATCACCAGCAGCGTGGTGATCGGTTCGCGGGGTGAACGCTTTGCCTGGAATTGCATGCGGTTCGAGGATCTTGGCGCCGCTCATTTTGAGCAACTCGCGGCGCTCGACGCCGAACTTGTTGTTTTTGGCAGCGGGACCCTGATCCGGTTCCCGCCAGGCGCCTGGCTCAAGCCGCTGATCGACAAGCAGACCGGAGTCGAAACAATGGACACCCAGGCCGCCTGCCGCACCTACAACGTCCTCGCAGCAGAGGGGCGCAAGGTGGTCGCAGCGCTGCTGATCGAAGGCCCATAGGGATAACACTGGCGCGAGCGACCCCGGCCGAGTGCGGTTTTCAGGGTAAAATTGCTGTTTGAAGTCGCAGGCGCCGCAAAGCTCCTACAGGGTAGGACCGACGACTTGAGAGAACGACGCATCCTGTCACACGAGATCTAAAGAACCATGGCAATCGTTGTCAATAAACCTATCCCAGAATTTGAATCGAATGCCACCAATGGCATCAAGGTATCCAACACATCCCACCTCGGAAAAACCGTCATCCTGTATTTCTATCCCAAAGACAACACGCCCGGATGCACCACGGAAGCGATGCAGTTCCGCGACAAATACAGGGATTTTCTGAAAGCCGGAG
>JBMOJJ010000524.1:0-1885 GCA_049315845.1 Rhodoferax sp. | reverse complement strand
GCGCCGACATGAAGACCAAGTACAAGGAAACCTCGCGCGGCGGGCTGGCGGTCAACATCGTCGAATGCTAGAGTTCGGGCATGGCGGCTCCCCCCAGCGAATTTGCCCTTTACTGCTGCGAACTGCTCGGCACCGTAGGGCCCTGTCTGGCGCGCCGCATGTTCGGCGCCTACGGCATCAGCACCGAGGGATTGACCCTGGCGATACTGGCTGACCTGGGGAGTGGCGAGAAGCTCTGGCTCAAGGCCGACGAGACGACGCGCCCCCTGTTCGAAAACGCTGCTTGCGAGCGCTTTACCTACCAATCCAAGAACGGGCCAAAAAGCATGAACTACTACAGCGTGCCTGACGAGGCACTGGAGTCGCCGCAACTGATGGCGCCCTGGGCGCGCCTGGCGCTGGAAGCCGCCCTGAGCGCGCGCAAGTCAAAACCCGTCACGAAAAGCGCGTCAACAGCAGCATCCAAGAAAAACGCAACAGGAGCAGCCAGAAAACGGTCGGGCTGATCACGCCGACCTGGTCAAAAACAAGTCACGATGGCATCGCAGACGTTGTAGGCCTCGTCCACCAGCGGCATCCAGCGCCACTTGTCAAAGGTGGTGCAGGGGTGCGAAATGCCGAGCCCGATCAGATCGCCGACTTGCAGGGCCGCATGCTGCGCGCCAGCGCCGCGCAGATAGGCGTGCTGGTCGTTCAGTCCGGTGATCTTCCAGTCCGCTGGCGCCGTGCTCGGCTCGATGCTGCCACGGCGGCAATGCAGCAGCGGCCGCGGCAGCTCCAGGTCGTAGGAGACATCACGTTTGCCCACGGCCAGAATGGCCAAGCCGGGCTCTGGGCAGGACTGAACGCGCGCCCACACCTCCATCGCGGCCTGCAGGCCGGTGCCGCAGCCGGTTCGTGCTGCCACTGCGCTCATCATGCGTTTGTAGTTGCCCTGGTCGTGGGTGACATAGCAGCCCGAGCGCAACAGGCCGCGCACAGGACGGCCCAGGCGCGGTGTCAACCGGCTTGCCACCAGGTCGAATACGGCAGAACCCCCGGCGCTCAGCAGGATCTCGTCGCCCTGAAACAGGTTCCGCTCGTCGCAGGTTTTGGCCACGCTGCGCATCAATTCCATCAGACGTCCGACATAGGGCTGATCCTGTGCCGCCTCGCCGCTCGCTGCCAGGCCCTCGTAACACTCCACACCGACCAGCCGCACAGCGGCACTGGCATGGAGTTTGACGGCGAGTTCCAGTGCCGGCGCCAGTTCCCGGCACCCGGTTCTTCCTCCGGCAACACCGATTTCCAGCAGCACCTCCAATGCTGCGGCATCCGGATTGCGCTGACGCCAGGCCTCGATCAGGCCGAGCTGGTCCGCGGAATCAACCAGGAAGATGATGCGCAAGCCCGACTGCCCGCGTTTCAGTTCGGCAATGCACTGGAGGTCAATGTCGGCAAAGACCTGGTTGGCAATCAGGCAGCGCTGCGCGCCCGCTGCAATCGCCACACGCAACTGGGTCACGTTGGCCACGGTCATGCCCCAGGCGCCGGCGTCGAGTTGCTGGCGGAACAGCTGCGGCGACATGCTGGTCTTGCCGTGCGGCGCCAGCTCTAGGCCGTGCGAACTGGCAAAGTCCTGCATCCAGCGCAGGTTATGCCGCAACACGTCGCGCCGGATCAGCGCGAGCGGCAGCGGCAGATCGCCGCGCAGCACGTTCCAGCCCTGGGCGCCAATCTGCGAACGGCGCAAGGCCGGGCTGTGGTGCGGGAAGCCCTTGGAGGACGAGTCGATCAGCGGATCGAGAAAATCGTGCGCGGTCATTGTCATACCGGCCAGACGACGCCGTTGTCGTTCAGGATCGCATCGAGCGCCATGTCATGCGGTTCGGGCTCGAAATCGGGC
>JBMOJJ010000165.1:0-8327 GCA_049315845.1 Rhodoferax sp. | reverse complement strand
CCAAGTTCCACGCCAATGTCTCGGTTGCCACCGGTTGCTCCAGTTGCCACAACGGCACAACAGCCACCGGCAAGACGGCCAGCCACCTTTCCACCACCGCCAGTTGCGAGAGCTGCCACAAGTCCAACACCACCTGGAGCGGCGCCAAGGCGGACCACTCTACCTTTACCTCGGCCACCAATTGTTCGAGCTGCCACAACGGCACCAACGCCACCGGCAAGGGAGGTGGCCACATCACGACAACGGCCAACTGCACCACCTGCCACAAGAGCTACAGCAGCTGGACACCGGCCAAGTTCCACGCCAATGTCTCGGTTGCCACCGGTTGCTCCAGTTGCCACAACGGTTCGACAGCGACGGGCAAGAAAGGCGGCCACATCTCTACCACAGCGGCCTGCGAGACCTGCCACAAATCGACCACCATCTGGACCGGTGCCAAGGTCGACCACAGCACTTTCACCACGGTCACCAATTGCTCTAGCTGCCATAACGGGACGAGTGCGGCTGCAAAGGACGCCAACCACATTCCGACAACGGCCAATTGCGGTACCTGCCACAAGTACCCGTCCTGGCTGCCGTCCAGATTTCACGCCAACGTCACTGTGGTAACCGGTTGCGCAAGTTGCCATGCCACCAATGCTTATGCCTTGACTGCCAAACCCGGCAATGCAAGCCATAACGGGGTTACCGTGTGCGAGACCTGCCACAAGTCCTCCAGCAATTGGTTGAACGTGCAGTACACGCACGCAGCTGCCAATGCGGTAGGTACCGGTACCTGCGACACCTGCCACAACGGTTCCAGTTCGGCAGTGAGCAAATCGGCCGCACATATTCCGGTGCCAGCGGGTGCTGCCAAATGTGATTCGTGCCACAGGTCCCAAGTGAGTTTCACCTCCGCTGTGACGATGAACCATTCCGTGGTCAGCACCGCAAGCTGCAAGTCATGCCATAGCGGTGCCTATGTTTCACAGGGCAAGAACGGTGGCGCCATGGCCAAGATGGCAAACCACGTTCCGGAAGCCCAACTGCTGAACGGCGCGGCGATGGACTGCAACGCCTGCCACAGCAGTACAGCCTCTTGGTCAACCGAAAAAATGAACCACAACGCCAGTATGGGCAACGGTGCCGGATGGTGCAAGTCCTGCCATGCGACCGGAACCAGCTACCAGGGCAGCATGGAACGCAAGTCCTTGACCCACGACAAGACGGGAAAAACCGACTGCTCCGTTTCAGGTTGCCACAAGCCTTTGGGAAGCAAAGGCAATGCCTACACCAAATGGGACTGACGACTCGCACCACAGCCACCATCTGAAGCCGAGCTATTGAACCCTAACCTTCACATCATTCACCCCTCAAATTCATGAAAAAATATCTATTGCTTCCAGTCGCCGCCTGCATCTGCGCGGGTTTTTCTTCCACTGCCCAGGCCCAGTACCTTGACGAGATTCAACTTCGTCAGGAAGGAGACAACGCCATACTCCGGATCAAGCTCGTGACACCGGTTCTTTATTCAAGGTCGATTTCAGCGCGTGCCTCTGATCTGGCGCAGATCTTCTACACCGTTCTGCCAACCAGTGAACTGATCGGCAACATCACCAGTGAGAGAAGGCTGCGCGCCGTTGGCGATCTTCCCTCAATCATCATCACCGACGATGCGGATAACAACGCAACGCTAGTCAATGCGACCCGAAGGTTGGTGGTTCGATTTGGTGCCCCGGTGCGATTCAAGATTCGCGCAGGCCGGGATACCCAAAGCATAGAGCTGGTGCTGGAGGGGCTCGGTGAATCCGCAAGACTGGCGGCTGTCACGGCACCACCCCTGATCGCCGCCACCAGGCTGGATCTCCCCCCAAGCGCTGCAGCGCCTGCAGCCAAGCCCGAGGTCGAAGCAAAGGCCAATGAGTTACTGGCAGCGGCGCAGTCCTCGTTCGACGGCGGCAACTACGCCGCGGCCATCGATTCCTTGAACCAGCTCCTCAATTTGCCGCCCAATGCTTCCTCGCGCAGGGCGCAGGAACTTGTGGGTCTGGCACGTCTGAATGCCGGCGACAGCGCCCGCGCCACCACTGAATTTGAGTTGTTTCTGAAGCTTTACCCGGTTGGAAGCGACAGCGATCGAATTCGCCAGTTGATCCCGACACAGCCCTCCACCCAAGCGTCAAGCGACCCGTCAAAAGCTGGCGTCGAAGCAACATCGAGCACCAGTGGGTCGGTGTCTATGTTCTATTACGGTGGCAAGTCCGATGTCCGCTCACAGGAATTCAAGGACTCGCCCTTGGGCGGACTGCCGGTACTCCAATCGGACACCACCTTGTCAGCCATCGACCAGCGACAGTTGCAGACCAATATTGATTTGAATTGGCGGTTTCGGGATGCCGAAAAAGACATGCGCTTCGTGTTTCGGGACAACTACAGCGCAGACATGATCAGGGACATTGGCAAGGAGAGACTTTCCGCCCTCTATTTTGACTATCGCTCCTTGCTCAATGGCACCAGTTTTCGCGTCGGGCGTCAGTCTCCCAACGGCGGCGGCGTGCTCTATCGCTTCGACGGACTGCAGGCCAGCTATGCATTCAAACCAAAGTGGAAGGTCAACGCGGTCGTCGGCACGCCTTCCGACGCCTTGCTTGACACGCGACGGACGTTTTACGGCATGTCCGTGGATGCCGAGGCCCTGACCAAGGAAATCAGTGGCAGCGCCTTCCTGATCGAGCAGGTGATCGATGGCGTCACCGACCGGCGCGGCATCGGAGCCGATCTGCGCTACTTCAAAGGTGGCGTGTCAGCGTCTGGCCAATTGGACTATGACCTGGTGATCAAGGGCCTTAACGTAGCCACTTTTCAGGCCAACTGGCAGGTCAGCGAGGCGACGGCCGTCAATGCCATGTTTGACCGGCGTACGACACCCATGTTGTCTTTGGGCAACCTGCTGTTCTTCGAGAATCCAGCCTTGCTGGCACCGGCCCGGCGAGTTCAGGACCTGCTGGGTGTGATACCGATCGAGGTCTTGCGTGATCAGGTCAAGGGCCTCACACCCTACCAAACCCAGGCGCATATCGGTGGCACCACCACCGTGGCGACAAACTGGCAGGTTGGCGCCGACCTGAGTCTGACCAGTGTCGACGAAATCAGACCTGTTGTGGACCTCTTGCCCAACGGTCAGCCAAGCACCGGGAACCTGTGGAACGCGGGCGCCCAATTGATAGGGACCAATCTGTATTCGGCCCGCGACACCCATGTTTTCAACCTGAGCTTGCTGGGCGGGCCGTCTTACCACGGCACTCTGCTGTCCTACAACAACTTGTCAAGTGTGGGCGAAAAATGGCAGCTCGAACCCTCAGTGAAGTATTACACCCAAAGTGACACGGCGGGCGCCAACAATGATGTCTGGACGGCCGGCGTTCGCGCGCTGTACCGGGTACGCCAGCAGGTGTCGCTGGAAACAGAGCTGACCTATGAACGCTCCGAAAACCGGGGCGCCACGACGGCAGCAGGCCCGGGAAGCACAACGTCATCGAACCGGATGAACTACTACTTTGGCGTGCGGTATGACTTTTGAACAGGCCCCGCTGTTGCCCTATTGGCACAGGTTCAGGTGACGGAACCCGCGCGGCGCGGTTTGTGGATGCTTGCCATCTCGGAAATCGGGACCGAGTAAGCTCGCACTGGCTCGCGAATTTTCGCGGGTCAGTCATTTGAGCCACATGAACTACCTATTGCTCTATCTTGCCGTGATGATCGCCGTGATGGCGCTCTACCTCCGACGCCAGCGGCGTATTCGCAACAGTCATTCGGCCGAGTTGCAGCAGTCGATTCACGGCGGACTGACCGAGCCACCGTCCTTGCATCCGGTCGCCGATCCGGCGCTTTGCATGGGTTCGGGCGCCTGTGTCAAGGCCTGCCCGGAGCAGGCGCTGGGTGTCGTGAACGGCAAGGCCGTCCTGATCAACGCCGCCCACTGCATTGGCCATGGTGCGTGCATGTCAGCTTGCCCCGTCGAGGCCATAACACTGGTTTTTGGCACCGAAAAAAGAGGGGTCGATATCCCGAATATCAACCCGGATTTCGAGACCAATGTGCCGGGCATCTTCATTGCCGGTGAATTGGGCGGCATGGGTCTGATCCGCAAAGCGGCTGAACAGGGTCGGCAGGCGATGGAGTCGATTCGAAAACGCAAGACGGAGAACGAGTCCGAGTTTGACGTCGTCATTGTCGGTAGCGGACCCGCTGGCATTTCGGCTGGCCTGTCAGCGCTTGAAAACCAACTGCGCTACAAGATCCTGGAACAGGAGGTCTCGCTTGGTGGATCGGTCTACCACTATCCTCGGCAGAAGGTCGCGATGACCGCACCGGTCGAGTTGGCGCTACTCGGCAAAGTCGGATTCACTGAAGTGAAAAAAGAAAGACTGCTCGAATTTTGGCTCGACGCGGTTCACAAGACGGGTCTTGAGATAGCTTTCAGCGAACGCATGGAGACGATTGGGAAGGTCGACAATGCGTTTGTCGTGCATTCCAACCATGGAAGCTACAAGACCCGGTCTGTCCTGCTCGCGCTGGGACGCCAGGGCACACCAAGAAAGCTCGACGTGCCTGGCGAGGAAATGCCAAAGGTTGTCTATCGGCTGATTGACCCGGCACAATTCCAGGGGCAGGCAGTGCTGGTGGTCGGCGGGGGCGACAGCGCGCTTGAAGCAGCGATTGCGCTGTCAGAGCAAACCGACACGAACGTCATCCTTTCTTACCGCAGCGCCGCGTTCTCCCGAGTGAAGCAAAAGAACAGAACGGCTCTTGAGCGACAACAGGAATCTGGTCGCCTGCGTGTTCTGTTGAACTCCAGAGTGCAACGCATCTTGGCCGACGAGGTCGACATCGTTCAAGACGGAGCTTCAAAACGATATCGCAACGATGCCGTCATTGTGTGCGCTGGTGGCCTATTGCCTACTTCCTTGCTGAAGGACATAGGGATCAATTTCAACACGAAGTTCGGAAATGCATGACAGACTGCAGTCACCGAACCTGCATCCACCGCGCCGCGTATCTGCTCTGACTTCAAGAGCCAGTGCCTGGGAAGTTCAACTCCTTTCACCCGATCGGCTCCAGACCGGTCGCCCAAGACTACACTCGTGGCGCAACCATTTGAGAGATCCATGTGAAAAAAACTATAAAGCACTGGCTCCAAGCCCCGGTCATTGAAGGCGACGACGCGAACACACGCCGAGCAAGCCTCCTCAACGCGTGCATCATCAGCGTTCTCTTGTATGGATCGCTGGCGGTTGCCGGAATTGTGATCGGTGGAGGAACTTCGACCACCCTCCTGATCATCAACATTGCCATGATGGCCATCGTCCTGATGCTTCGTCGCCTGCTGCATGCCGGTCGGCTGGCGTTTGTGGCCGTTGCGTTGACAGTCCTCGGTTTTGTCTTCATCACCAGCCTTAACATCAACCTGGGCACCATTCGCACACCGGTCGCAGCCAGCTATCTTTTTTGGGTGCTGATGGTCGGCGCGCTATTTGAACTGGGCGGTCTGTTGTTTTCCGTGGCCGCCAGCTCACTGGCAATATTGGCATTGATACTGGCACAAAACGCGGGCCTGCTGCCAACGCCGGATTTCAGCGTGACCCTGAAGCAATGGGTGACTTATACGGCCCTTTTTGGCGTTGGTGCCAGCATCGTGTATTACACAAACCAGACCCTCCGCAGAGCTTTGCTCCAGTCAACAAGTGAAATTGAACAACGCAAGCGGACCGAAGCCGAGCTTCGCAAACTTAGCCTGGCGATGGAGCAAAGTCCGGCCGCCGTCATGATCACCGACCGGATGGGCAACATCGAGTATGTGAATCCCCAGTTCGAAGAGATCACCGGCTACGCCAAAGACGAGGTACTGGGCCAGAACCCCCGAATCCTCAAGTCGGGGCAGACGTCGACCGAAACCTACCGCGAGATTTGGAGTGCAATTTCCGCCGGAGGCAAGTGGCGTGGTGAGTTGTGCAACCACAAGAAGAGCGGGGAGTTGTACTGGGAAGATGCCTCCATCTCCGGCGTCAAGGGCGAAAATGGTCAGATCACGCATTTCATCGGGGTCAAGGTCGACATCACTGCGGGCAAATACGCAACCCAGGCCATGCGTGAGATACGACGGCGCGAGATCGAGGTCGGGGCCATCATCCAGCGCTCCATGGTGAACGAAGTGCCCGAGGGGATTGAAGGCGCGTCGCTAGCGGCGTATGCCGATCCGTCGCAAATCATAGACGGCGATCTTTCCTGCGTCCACCGACTTGGGCCGGGCTGCTTTGAGGTACTAGTCGGCGACGTCATGGGCAAGGGCGTCCAGGCCGCGCTGATGGGCACCGGGATCATCAGCGCCTACCATCGCGCGCTCGCGAACCTGCTGCTTGCACAGGCAAACGCGCGATCCTTGCCGCCGCCAGCCGATATCGTGAACGCGATACACCGGGCGCTGACGCCGCAATTGATCGCGATTTCCTCCTTCGCCTCGCTGGCCCTGTACCGCTTCGACCTCGATGCCGGGACGCTGACCTACGTCAACGCCGGGCACACGCCCGGCCTGCTCACCCGGGGATCCGGTACGCGTGCTGTGGCGATCCTGGGGGAGAACCTGCCGATCGGGGTCATGCCTGAGGAAAACTACGTTCAGTTGAGCGTGGCCGTCGGTCCGGGCGACAGCCTGCTGGTGTTCTCCGATGGCATCACCGAGGCGCGCAGCCCGCAGGGCGATGAGTTCGGGATGGCGCGCTTGTGCGACCTGATCGAGGCGGGCAACAGAGCGGACCTGCCGCCCACTACCATACTGCAGGCCTTGCGCGGGGAACATCGGCGTTTTACCGGCGGCGGGCCGGGAGCCGACGACCTGACCGCGGTCATGGTCAGGCTGCACCCGCGGCGCGCCGCGCCGGGCCAACGCATCGACGAGCGCATCAGCGATCGCATCGCCCCTTTGGTATTCACGCTGCCCTGGAGCCTGGAGGGATTGGGGGACTTGCGCGCCCGCATCATGACCTGCGCCACCAGCCTGCCCGAGGACGATGCCCAAGCGCTCACGCTCGCCAGCTTCGAGGCGGCGACCAATATCATCCGCCACGCGCGGCTGCTGGTTGGAAATGCAACCCTGACCTGCCGCATCACGCGCGAGAGCGATGCCGTCGTGGTCGAGCTGATCTATCCGAGCGAGCCGTTCACTCCACCGGTTGAAATGTGGCCTGATTTCAGCGGCGGGAGCGAGGGCGGATTCGGGCTCTACATCATCGAGCAATCGGTCGATTCGGTCGAATACGCAAGCCCCATGCCGGGTGTCGCCAGCATGCGCCTGGCCAAACGCGCGAGCGCTGTTTCAGTCTGACGGATTCGGGCAATCTGCCTGCGATTGCGATAGGGCAGCTTCGCCGCGGAGCTTTCCTTGGGAATTCCGCCGACGATGAAGCTTGATGTTCAACTGAGGACCTCGGATCATCCGCAGGCCGCCAGCCTGGGCTCTTCGTGGGCTCCGGAACGACAACCACCGGCACTCTGGAGCTCAATCCGGTCGACACGGTCGCTCATCTAGGGTTCAAGTTCTGATTCCAGCGAGATACCGGGCGATCAGCGAAAGCGCGGTTTCACCAACAGGCAAGCCGCTGCCAGCGACAGACGCCTATCAAGGCCGCTCGGCTCAACGGGCCGGAACCACCCATTTCCGTGCTCGATTACTCCCGGGGCTTCGGGCATACGGATCTCATCCTTGGCTGACTGTGGCAGTTTCATGGCGCTTTTCGGCCGCCTTGCCGGCCGCTGGCTTCTTGGACGTTCTGCTCGATGCCTTTTTCGGCAACACGCTGCGGAGCACTTCTTCGCAATCCTGCTGCGACATGTAGCTCGGCACCGGGTAGTTGAAGTCTGCCTCGCGGCAGGCGGCGCGTGCCAGCGCCGGGATGTCCTTCGCGCGCAGCGCCTGCAAACAGCGTGGAATGCCCAGGCGCGCGTTCAGCGCGTCAATCGAGTCGAGGAACTTCTCCGCCAGGTCGGCCTCGGGTTCAGAGGCCTTGCCAAGCCCGACCCGCAACGCCAGAACGGACAGCTTCGCCGTGATCGCCGGACTCAGGAAGCGCAGCACATGCGGCAGCATGATCGCATTGGCCAGGCCGTGAGGCGTGTGATAAAAGCCGCCCAACTGGTGCGCGATCGCGTGCACATAGCCGACGTTGGCCCTCGTGAAAGCCTGGCCGGCGTAACTGGCGGCCAGCGCCATCTTCTCGCGCGCGATCAGATCCTGGCCGTTGGCGAAAGCAGCGGGCAGGTTCTGGTAGATCATGCCGACGCTGGTGAGCGCC
>JBMOJJ010000164.1:0-8367 GCA_049315845.1 Rhodoferax sp. | reverse complement strand
CGTATGCCGAACGGGCTTGGGAACTGGCCAGCCTGCGGGTGCTGGGTTTTACGCGCGGCGAGGTCTCCGGCTTCCTGCTGGGTGAGTTGGCGCTGGAGATCGCGCTGGCGCTGCCGCTCGGCATGGTGCTGGGCTACCTGCTGGCGTCGGGTATTGTCAGTCTGATCAAGACCGACGAGTTCTATTTTCCATTTGTCATCGAACCGGCGACCTTTGCCTTTGCCGCGCTGAGCGTGCTGGCCGCCGGAGCGGTGAGTGCTCTTATCGTCCGGCGACGGGTAGACACGCTGGACATGGTGGGCGTTCTGAAGACGCGCGAATAAGGCAGACTGGAGCTCGGTATGAAAAGAAAACTGGGATTTGGGGCCTTGGGCCTGCTCGCACTGGCCTCGCTGGTGTGGGCTTTCATCCCGGCCGCAACCGAAGCCGAGCTTGCGGCGGTGACGCTGGGACGGTTCGAGCGCTCGGTGCTGGAGGATGGAAAGACGCGACTGCGGGACCGCTACATCGTCTCGACACCGCTGACCGGCCGCATCACGCGCGTGCACCTGAAGCAGGGAGACACGGTGCAGCGCGATGCGGCGCTGGCCACGCTGTGGCCCGTGAATCCGGCCCTGCTCGACGAGCGGGCCCGTGCCGAGCAGGTCGCGCGCGTCGGGGCCATGCAAGCCTCGGTCGCGCGCGCTAGGGCCAACGTGGAGCGCGCCCAGGCTTCGCTCGAACAGGCCCGAATCGAACTCAGGCGCAGCGAGGCGCTTGCCGGGCAGGGCTTTGTTTCGCCGAACCAGAACGAGACCGGGCGACTCAACGTGCGCCTGCGCGAGAAGGAACTCGAAAGCGCGCGCCAAGAGGAAGATGCGGCGCGGCATGAATTGGAGCAGTCGCGCATCGCCCTGAAGCAGTTTTCCGACAAGCCAGAGCGTCAGCAGAGGTCATTCGAGATCAAGGCACCGGTGTCGGGCAAGGTGCTCAAGTTGCTGCAGCAAAGCGAAGGCATGGTGATGGCCGGCACGCCGCTGATGGAACTGGGCGATCCATCGCAACTGGAAGTGGTGGTCGACATCCTGACAGAAGATGCCGCCCAGATCCAGCCAGGAACCGCGGTGCAATTGTCCAACTGGGGTGGCCCGGATGTGCTGCAGGGCCGGGTGCGCCTGATCGAGCCCGGGGCATTCACCAAGGTGTCCGCGTTGGGCGTGGAAGAGCAGCGCGTCAACGTGATTGTCGACTTCACCTCGCTTCCAGATCAATGGCGGTCGCTCGGCGATGGTTTCAAAGTCGATGTCAGGGTGTTGGTCCAGGTGGTGGAAAACGCGCTCAAGGTTCCGGTCAGCGCACTGTTTCCGGTCGGCGCGCGTTCAGGCCTGTTTGTGCTGGAACACGGACATGCGCGTCTGCGGGAAATTGAAGTGGCGGCGCGCAACGGCGTCGAGGCTTGGGTCAGGAGCGGGCTGGCCACCGGCACACAGGTGATCGTCTACCCAGACAGCAAACTCAAGGACGGCGATCGGGTCAAGCCACGCTGACGGTCAGCGGGCGATGCACCAGGGCGCGGTGTCGTGGGCAAAAGCCATCCATAAAGCCCAGGCCGAACTGGCAGCCAACGCCGCCCCGGCCAGGCGGATGCCCCAGTCGCCCTTGTCTTTCTTGCTCAAGCGCAGCCATAGCCACGGACCGGCCATCATGGAGACACTGGTGCCCAGGGCAAACAAGGCCATGACCATCGCGCCCGACGGTGGACTGCCGGCCAGAGCGGCGACCAGCAGCGCCGAGTAGAGCAGACCGCAGGGCAGAAATGCCCACAAGGCGCCGATCAACAGCGGCGCACCCCTGCCCTGCACCGTGGCCAGCGAACGGACCCGGTACCAGACCTTCTTGCCGGCCTGTTCGAGCCAGACCGGCTGTTGCGCTTTCCACAGCAGCAACAAGCCCAGCACGACCATTGCCGCATGAAAAAGTGTCCAGACCGGGCGCAATGCGGCCGACTGGACCGTCAGCCAGCCGAGTCCCTGCATCGACGCCGCCGCCAATGCGCCCAGCACCGAATAGCCGAGCACCCGTCCCGCCTGAAACCCCCACATGGCGGCATTCTTGCGCTGTCCTGCGGCGTGTCCGATACCGGCACAGGCAGCGCCGCACATCGCTATGCAATGCGGCCCCCCGGCCAAACCCATCAACAACGCCGTCAACGCCAGTGAAGATTGCATCCGTCAGCGCTAGATGATCTTGGAGAAGCGCGCCCGCGTCCGGTCGGTCTGAAGATACTTGTCAAAAACCATGGCCACGGCCCGCACAAAGAACCACCCCATCGCGGTGACCTGAATGCTCGAATCACTGACCGTCACCAGGCCCTGCTCGGCAAGCTTCTGCAGAGCCTCCATCTCAGAGGAAAAATAGCTGCGAAACTCGATCAGGTGAGCCCCTTCGATCGATTCGAACGACAGTTCTCCCTGGCACATCAGCGCCATGATCACCGCCCGACGGACCAGATCGTCGCGCGTCAGACCCAATCCGCGCACCACCGGGAACCGTCCCTGGTCAAGCAGATCGCAGTACTCTTCCATCGTCTTGGCATTCTGACTGTAGGTGGCGCCGATACGTCCAATCGACGACACCCCCAGCGCAATCAGATCGCAATCGGGTTGCGTACTGTAGCCCTGGAAATTACGGTGCAGGCGTCCCTGGCGCTTGGCGATTGCCAGCGGATCGGTCGGCAGCGCAAAGTGGTCCATCCCCACATAGACGTATCCAGCTCCCATGAAAGCCGCCATCGAGCGCGCCAGCATCGCGACCTTGGCGGCGCCGCTGGGTATCTGGTCGGTCGCTATCCTGCGCTGCGGCTTGAAACGCTCCGGCAGGTGTGCGTAGGCATACAGGGCGATGCGCTCCGGCCGCAGTTCCACCACCTGCGCCAGCGTGCGGTCGAATGACTGCGGATTCTGCAGCGGCAGACCATAGATCAGGTCGACATTGATCGAATCAAAATTCCGCTGCCGCGCCGCTGCCACGAGCGCGAAGACCTGCTCGGCCGGCTGCACGCGGTTAACCGATTTCTGCACCGCAGGATCAAAGTCCTGCACGCCAAAACTCAGGCGGTTGAAACCAAGTTCGGCCAGCGTGTCGAGCCTCGAGGGATCGATCGTGCGCGGATCGACTTCGATCGAGTATTCGCCGCCCGGCACCAGCGTGAAGTTGCGTTTCAACATCGCCATCAGTTCACGCAGTTCGTCATCCGACAGGAACGTCGGCGACCCGCCGCCCAGGTGCAATTGCGTCACAGCCTGTCCGGTGCCCAGTTGCGCGATGTGCAAATCGACCTCGCGACTCAGGTAGCTCAGGTAAGGCGCAGCCCGGTCATGGTGCTTGGTGATGATCTTGTTGCAGGCGCAGTAGTAGCAGAGGGACTCGCAGAACGGAATATGGACATACAGAGACAAGGGCTGCGCCCCGGTCGCGACGCCGGCACGCCGCAAGGTCAGCGCCTGCTGGTAGTCCTGAGCCGAAAAAGCCTCGACAAAACGGTCTGCGGTCGGGTAAGAGGTATAGCGCGGCCCCGACACATCGAATCGACGCAACAGATCTTCGGAAATAGGTTCAGCTACTGCTGCATTCATGAATACTCCTTGACAAGACTGTCGAATATGCCTCAAAAACCAAAAAAATTCTTGATACCCGTCAAAAATCACAGGGATTGAAATCCCCCATATTTGACCGACATCAGGAGTGCATGCAAATTAGTGCCAAAATGAGGGACATGAATCCTCAATCCATCAAAGTAGCCTGCTCGAACTGTAACCTGCGCGAACTTTGCATGCCAGTTGATCTGAGCAAAGAGGAACTTGATCGCATCGATGACCTGGTTGGGGCCAGGCGCAAGATCAAACGTGGCACCACTCTTTTCCGCAATGGCGAGAAATTCACAAGCCTGTATGCGATTCGAACCGGATTCTTCAAGACCTGCGTGGCGTCCGAGGACGGCAGGGATCAGGTGACCGGATTTCAGATGGCCGGAGAAATGATAGGTCTGGACGGTATTGTCAACGACATTCATACCTGTGACGCGGTGGCGCTGGAGGATGCCGAGGTCTGTGTGCTGCCATTCGACCGGATTGAGGAGTTTTCACGCGAAGTGAACTCTCTGCAGCACCACGTTCACAAGATCATGAGCCGCGAGATTGTCCGTGAACATGGTGTGATGCTGCTGCTTGGCAGCATGCGCGCCGAGGAGCGACTCGCCACATTCCTGCTAAACCTGGTGCAACGACTGCATACCCGGGGGTTTTCGCAATCAGAACTGATACTGCGCATGACGCGGGAAGAGATCGGCAGCTTTCTGGGTCTCAAACTCGAGACCGTCAGCCGTACTTTTTCGCGATTTGTCGAAGATGGCATTGTCGAAGTCAAGCAGCGTCATGTCCGTATCATCAGCACTGCGGCATTGCGGGACATTGTCAACCCGAAGGCCCAGATCTAGGCTGCTTGTCCGAGAGCCAGCGGCCCCCACATCTTGGTCCCTTGTGCGCACGCTCGTCTGCACGGTCAACTGTCCGCCACAAACCCAGACACCTCCGGCAAGGCCGTGAGACCGCCGCCCCTGCGCTGACAGTTCAGGGTTGTGCGGCGCCTTTCGGTTCTGGGACGACGCCAGTGGCTGCGTGGTTGCGCGCCTGCAATGCCGGTGCCAGGCTGGCCGCCTGCTCAAGTGTCCTGTTGATGTCAATTCCCTTTTGATAATAGTCCTCGCTAAGAACCGGGTCGGGTCTGCTTGCCGCCAGGTAGAAGGTGAAACAACTGGCGATGACTACCACGGCGGGTCCCGCCAGGACAAGCCAGACATGGCCGAACTTCCACCAGGGGCCGCCTTCTTCACGCGTGCTTTTCTTCATGCAAAATCCTTATCGAGGAACCAAGAATAACGTCTTTTCCGTCACCTGTCCCGGCGCCGGTTGGACAGCACCGCGGGGAGGCCGCGCGGACGGATCCTCCGCGGCGAGCCGCACGATACGTCAAGCCCCGGTTAGCCTGCTCGGCCGCGATCGGAATGACTTCTCGGGGCGCGCCTTCCTGGCCCGTCAAAAGGGCCGGCTCTTCAACCGGCCCGCCCGTGTCTGGCCGCGGCGCCTACTGGCTGACGACCCCGCCCTTGTTGGAGAGTCCCCAGACATAGGAGGCCAGAACGTGAATTTGCGCCTCGGTAAATTTGTCAGCGTGGGCCGGCATCTGATTGGTCTTGCCGCTGTTCACCATCGCAATGATGTGCGCCTCGCCGCTGCCGTGCAGCCACACAGCCGGATTGGTCAGATTTCCCGAACCAATAGCCTGTATGCCCTTGCCGTCGGCCCCATGACAGGCGGCGCAGACGAGGAACTTCTCTTTTCCAAGCCCGGCCCGGACCGGATCGTGGGGACCGCCGGACAGGCTCAGCACGTACTGCGCCACGTTCTTGACATCGTCAGCGGAACCGAGCGCGGCGGCCATCGGCGGCATCATCGCGTTGCGGCCTTTGATGATGTTGGTCTTGATGATCTCCGGCGTGCCGCCACCAAGCCAGAAATTGTCGGTCAGGTTGGGTATGCCCTTGTTGCCCCGGGCATCCGAGCCGTGACACTGCGCGCAGTTGTTCATGAACAGACGCTCGCCTATGGCCATCGCCTTCGCGTCTTTTGCCACATCTTCCGGCTTCATGGTCATGAACTTGGCATAAAGGGGCGCGGTCTCGGCATTTCCCTTGTCCACCTCGGACTGATGCTGACCGGTCGATGTCCACCCCAGTTTTCCGTTGAATGTGCCAAGGCCGGGGTACAGGGCCAGATAGATCAAGGCAAAGACGATCGTGATGACGAACAACCATGCCCACCAGCGTGGCAGCGGGTTGTTCATCTCGCGCAGATCACCATCCCACACGTGACCGGTGCTGTTGTCGCTGGCCGTCATGGCCTTCGCCTTGCCGCTGAACCAGAGAAGCAACAGGCAGGCCAGAATACTCACCAACGTGATGCCGGCGACGTAGACCGACCAGAAATTACTTGTAAAGTCGCTCATAAAATTTCCTTAGATTTCGGTTCGTCAGTCTTGCTCGAAAGGCAACCGGGCTGCCTGTTCGAAATCGGCTGTCTTGCGGCCCGAATAGGCCCAGGCAATGATGCCGATAAACATGAGTAAGCTGACTACAGTAGCCAGTGAACGAAGGGTGTTGATATCGATTTCCATACAGACATCCCTGCTACTTGACCAGCGTGCCCAACACCTGAAGATAGGCGATGACGGCTTCAATTTCCTTCTTGCCCTTGAGCTCTTCCGAAGACTTGGCAATCTGCTCGTCGGTATAGGGAACACCGACCGTCCGCAAAGCCTTCATGTGGGCAGGCATCGAGGCAGCGTCAACATCATCCCTGAGCAGCCAGGGATAAGCAGGCATATTCGATTCGGGTACCAGGTCACGCGGATTGTTCAGATGGTCACGGTGCCATTGGTCGCTGTACTTGCCGCCGACGCGATGCAGATCCGGACCGGTGCGTTTGCTGCCCCACTGAAACGGATGGTCATAGACAAATTCACCAGCGACCGAATAATGTCCGTAGCGCAGTGTCTCCGCCCGGAACGGGCGAATCATCTGCGAATGGCAGTTGTAGCAGCCTTCTCGGGTGTAGATGTCGCGGCCGGCCAGTTGCAGCGCGCTATAGGGCTGCAGGCCCTTGACCGGCTCGGTGGTCGATTTCTGGAAGAACAGCGGAACAATTTCCACCAGGCCGCCAAACAGCAGCACCACCAGAATCAGAACGATCATCAGAAAGTTGCTGGTCTCGATCTTCTCGTGCGACAGTCCGCCGCTCGCATTGTTATTTGCCATGGTATTGTTCCTTGTCAAGCGTGGGCGACAACGGCCGGAATGGTCACGGTGACCGATCGGCCACTGGTCGCAGTCTTCAGCACGTTCCAGAGCATGATCAGCATGCCCGCCAGATACAACAGACCGCCCAGAAGACGCAGCGCGTAGAACGGGAAAGTGGCCTTGACAGATTCCACAAACGTGTAGGTCAAGGTGCCATCAGCATTGATCGCACGCCACATCAGGCCCTGCATCACCCCGGCAATCCACATCGCGGCAATGTAGATCACGATGCCGATCGTCGCGGTCCAGAAATGCACTTCGATCGCCTTCACGCTGTACATCTTCTTTTGCCCGAAAAGGCGTGGAATCAGGTAGTACATGCTGCCCATGGTGACCAGACCGACCCAACCGAGCGCGCCGGAGTGAACGTGGCCGACGGTCCAGTCGGTGTAGTGAGACAGCGCGTTGACGGTCTTGATCGACATCATCGGACCTTCGAAGGTCGACATGCCGTAGAACGACAGGGAAACGATCAGGAAGCGCAGGATCGGGTCATCACGAAGCTTGTGCCAAGCGCCCGACAGCGTCATGATGCCGTTGATCATGCCGCCCCAGCTTGGAGCCAGCAAGATCAGGGAAAAGACCATGCCGACCGACTGCGTCCAGTCCGGCAATGCGGTGTAATGCAGGTGGTGCGGGCCGGCCCACATGTAGGTGAAGATCAGCGCCCAGAAATGGACGATCGAAAGCCGGTACGAATAGACCGGTCGCTCGGCCTGCTTGGGAACAAAGTAGTACATCATTCCCAGGAAACCGGCTGTCAGGAAGAAACCGACCGCATTGTGGCCGTACCACCACTGGACCATCGCGTCCTGCACACCGGCGTAGGCCGAGTAGGATTTCATCAGACCGGCCGGTATTGCCGCACTGTTGACCAGATGCAGCAAGGCCACCGCGATGATGAAAGCGCCAAAGAACCAGTTGGCCACATAGATATGGCGCACCTTGCGGGTTCCGATAGTTCCAAAGAACACAATGGCGAAGGACACCCAGACCAGCGTGATCAGGATATCAATCGGCCACTCGAGTTCGGCATATTCTTTGCCGCTGGTGTAGCCCAAGGGGAGCGAGAGGGCCGCCGCCAGAATGACCAGTTGCCAGCCCCAGAAAGTGAAGGCCGCCAGTTTGTCGCTGAACAGCCGCACCTGGCAGGTTCGCTGCGCAACGTAGTAGGCGGAGGCAAACAGACCACAACCTCCAAAGGCGAAGATCACCGCATTGGTGTGCAGCGGACGCAAGCGCCCGTAACTGAGCCAGGCGATGCCCATATTGAGTTCGGGCCAGGTCAGCTGCGCGGCAATGATCACGCCAACGAGCATGCCGACCACGCCCCACACCACTGTCATGATGGCAAACTGTCTTACAACCTTGTCGTTGTAGCTCGTTGCCAGCGTATTGGGAAATATCATTTACACCTCTTCTTGGTTAGTTCCAGCAAAGTCTCTCATGGTAAACAACGAATTCACCTGATCCAT
>JBMOJJ010000523.1:0-1897 GCA_049315845.1 Rhodoferax sp. | reverse complement strand
TCGGGCAGCAGCAGCTCGGAGTCGTCGTCAATGCGCTCAAACAAAAAGGGCATGGCACGGGACAAGGCGTTGCATTGGGCCACCAGCAGCATGCGGTACAGCTCGCCATCGCGGTTGCCCGCGAGTTTGAGTTCGGTGACTTTGGCGGCGTTCAGGCCCGGGAGTTCGCTGGTCAGGTCGGTGGCGTGGGTCAGGATGTCGGGCAGTCCGCCAGCAGTGCTGGATAGCGCCCGGTGGCCGTGGCCCAGGTAGTCGTGCAGCTCCATGTAGCGCAGCGCGGCAAAGCGGTTGAACCAGGTGTAGGCCACGGCTTCCATGGTGTGGGCAAAGCCGTCTTTGCGGATGCGCTCGACAAGTTTGTCTCGCTGGCCGCTGACCTTGGCTGGCCAGGCTTGGCCAGCGATGACAGTAACATCGCCCTGGGTTTGGGCGGCGGCTACTTCCAGCGTGCCGGCCTTGTCGGACAAGCCCAGAAGGTTGGCGCGGGCGGTGACGGCGGCGATGAAGTCTTTGCGGGCTTGGGGGGCGTAGGACTTTAGGTTGGCTTTGTTCATTATTTTCAAGCTCGAATTGTGAAACCTGGCTCAAAGTTCAAGCCCTTCTTGCCACTGTTCATCCACTTGATGGCAAAGTAGAAACCGTTGCCGTCCGTGATCCGAACCAGAAGGTTCTCGCCATATGACGGGTCGTACTCGCCACCTGACTGCCCGCCAAAGCCTCCAAGGTAGTCTGTGTTGCTTCCTGCCGATAACGGGGAGGCATCCAAACAATCCATGAATTGGTCAGCCAAATCAAACAATTCATCACCGCCGAACGCATCACTCTCGTTACGCAGGTCTGACCACGCGATTTCGAGAAGATGCTGTTTTGATCCGAACATTTGAAGTGGAGCACTCCATTTAACCCTCGGCATGTTTGCTGCCGGAACGTCTTGGTCAAATTGCATATGAAAGACTAGAGTCGACATACCTTTCTTTAACATCTGCCAATCCGGAAAGAAGTCGGATGGGGTCTTAACGATTTGATCTTCGGGAATCAATCGGATGCTGAAATCATCAATGTCAGTGGACAAGTCTTTGACTTTTTCAGCCACCGGCCCCCAAGCCTGCAGCGTTGCAGACCCAAGATCGACACCAAGAATTCTTCCTGCATTCGTCAAATTTACCTGAACGATTGGCTGCATATACAGGTCGTTGCCACGTGTCTTGGGCCACGGATACTCATCACTTGTGTAGGGAATGCCTCCAACCAGGTCATCTCTTCGTTGTGATGGGCTTTTGCTGTCTTGCGATAAATAGGCTGGCAAACTGAATGTGCGCGTCACTTTTGAGAATGTTTCGACTAACTGGCTCACGAACGGAGATGATCTCTGCTCTGCAAATTCAAGCATCAGCTGCACCGCTTGCTCGTGCAGTGGTTCTTGAGATGCCTCGGCGCCAGCTTCGTTATCGTGCATGTATTGCTCTTGGTTTCGATTGGTCTACTGAATTCGGGCAATCTGACCAGCACGCACGGCCGCCATCAATTCTGATTTCAACGCTTCTACAAATACATTGACGTCTGCTTCTGTCTCAAGGTAGGTTTTGCTCGATAGCTCTGCGGCGCGTATCACTTTGGTGGTCTTTGCGGCAGGGACCGTTACATTGGGCTGCCCAAGTTGCACTGGTTTGACGGTATCGCCTGGGGTTGCAACCTGATGCACCGGTTTGACCGCCGCTGATTCGATCAGGGTGATGGCATCGTCCATGGCGTCGCCGCCCTGGCCTTGCATATACAAAATTTGGGCGATGCTGGTTTGGCTTGCCAAACGGGCTTTAAGGTCCTGGAGCACTCGCAGCGCTTTGTTGCAGGTCTCGGGGCTTGCGCCGGTAGCGCTCAGTTTGGCTTGGACTTCGGC
>JBMOJJ010000163.1:0-8400 GCA_049315845.1 Rhodoferax sp. | reverse complement strand
TGCATGCTGCGCGGTGGCGAGATGTTCAGCTTGAGCACGCTGGCGCTGCTGGGCATGTTTGTCATGATCTCGGGCAACAACTTCCTGGTCATCTACATGGGCCTTGAGTTGCTCACCCTGTCGAGCTACGCGCTGGTGGCATTGCGGCGCGACAACGCCACGGCGATCGAGGCTGCGATGAAGTATTTTGTGCTCGGTGCGCTGGCTTCGGGCTTTCTGCTGTACGGCATGTCGATGATGTACGGCGCCACCGGTTCCCTGGATGTGAACGCCGTCTTCAGGGCAATCCGGTCGGGCCACGTGAATTACCAGGTGCTGGTATTCGGCCTGGTGTTTGTGGTGGCTGGCCTGGCATTCAAGCTGGGCGTGGTGCCGTTTCACATGTGGATTCCGGACGTCTACCAGGGTGCGCCAACGGCGATCACGCTGATGATCGGCGGCGCGCCCAAACTCGCGGCTTTCGCCATCATCATGCGCCTTTTGGTCGAGGGCATGCTGCCATTGGCGATCGATTGGCAGCAGATGCTGATGGTGCTGTCGGTGGGGTCGCTGATCATTGGTAATCTGGCGGCCATCGCCCAGACCAACCTCAAGCGGATGCTGGCGTTTTCGACCATTTCCCAAATGGGCTTTGTGCTTCTGGGCGTGATGTCGGGCGTTATCAACGGCAATGCCAATCTGAATTCCGCCGCCAACGCCTACAGCTCGGCGATGTTCTACGTGGTCACCTATGTGCTGACCACGCTGGCGAGCTTCGGCGTCATCATGCTACTGGCCCGCGAGGGCTTCGAGAGCGAGGAGATTGCCGATTTTGCCGGCCTGAACCAGCGCAGTCCGCTCTATGCGGCAGTGATGGCGATCTGTCTTTTTTCTCTGGCCGGAATCCCGCCGATGGTCGGCTTCTACGCCAAACTGTCGGTCTTGCAGGCGCTGATCGTTTCAGGTCAGGTCTTTCATATCGGGCTTGCCGTGTTCGCGGTCATGATGTCCCTGATCGGCGCCTTCTACTACCTGCGGGTGATCAAGGTCATGTACTTCGACGAGCCGACATCGGTTGCCGCCATCGTCGCGCCACTCGATGTTCGGGCGGTCCTGTCGGTCAACGGGGCGCTGGTGCTGTTGCTCGGCCTGGTGCCCGGCGGGCTGATGGCCCTGTGCGCCAACGCAGTGGTTCAGATGCTGAGCACCTGATTCTTCGGGTGTCGCCGCTTGATGGATGAGCGTCATCTGACCGAGCAGAAGCTCTCCAGCGAGGAATTGTTCAAGGGCGGCCTGCTGCACGCCTTTCGCGATACCGCCAGGCTACCCGATGGCTCGACCGCCTCGCGTGAATATATCGTCCATCCCGGCGCTGTCATGATCGTGCCGCTGCTGATCGACGCGGCGGGCCAGACACAGGTCGTGCTGGAGCGCCAGTTTCGCTATCCGGTCGGGCGGGTGATGATCGAGTTTCCGGCTGGCAAGCTCGATCCCGGCGAGGGGACGCAGTTCTGCGCGCAGCGCGAGCTCAGGGAAGAGACCGGTTACCGCGCGACCGAGTGGGCCTGTGCCGGCGTCTTGCACCCGGTTATTTCCTATTCCACCGAGTTCATCGAGATCTGGTTCGCACGGGGCTTGTCGGCCGGCCAGAGCCAGCTCGACCAGGGCGAATTTCTCGAAGTATTCAGCGCCAGTCCGGGCCAGTTGCTGCAGTGGTGCCGGGACGGCCAGGTGACGGATGGCAAGACCTTGGCGGCCGCGCTCTGGCTGCAAAACGTCCTGTCGGGCAGTTGGGAATTGAAATGGCAGCCCGCTGTGGCCGCCGATATCGCTGGATAATGCGGCCATGAAAGTTCTGGATCTCGAGTGCGGACAAAGCCACGTCTTCGAAGGCTGGTTCGCTTCGGAGGGCGATTTTCTGGCCCAGCGCGCGCGCCGCGCGATCGAGTGTCCGGCTTGCGGCGACGCCTCGATTGAAAAAAGACTCAGCGCTCCGCGCCTGAACCTGGGCAGCGTCGGCCCGGCCGCGGCGAAGGAGCCCGAGCTTGTCTGCGTTGCCGCAGGCGAGCGCTCGCTGCAAACCGCGTGGATGAATCTGGCACGCAGGATCGTCGCCAGCACCGATGATGTTGGTGACCGGTTCGCCGAAGAGGCGCGCAGGATTCACTACGGCGAAACCAAGGAACGCGGCATTCGCGGCCAAGCCTCCGCGGCCGAGACCGAGTCTCTGCTTGAGGAAGGCATCACCGTGATGCAGCTACCGCTACCCGAAGCACTCAAAGGCCGATTGCAGTGAGAGGCCGTGGCCCCCAGGAGAAAACATGACGACATCCCATCTTGCCGAACTGCTGTCCTACATGCAGCAACATGGCGCAGCCGAGGGCGACCGACAATCCGGTTTTGTCAGCGCCTACTTCGAGAACACCGACCCGGACGAGATCGCGGCGCGCGGTCCCGCCACCCTGCACGCCATCGCCAATGCGCACTGGCGCCTGCTGGACACGCCGCACGCGGCCGAGAACGCCACCGTGCGTGTCTTCAATCCGACACTGGCGGAAGACGGCTTTGTCAGCGAGCACAGCGTGGTGCAGATCGTGCATGACGACATGCCGTTCCTGGTCGACTCCGTCACCATGGCCATCAACCGCAGCGGTCGCACCGCGCACTGGATCGTTCATCCGCTGATGAGCGTGCTGCGCGACGATGCGGGGAAAATCGCCAGTGTCGTCAATGTGACGGCGGGTGCGGCGGGCGGATCGGAAAACCGGGTCGAATCGCTGATCCTGGTCGAGTGCGACCGGATCGTCTCCGTCGCCGATCGGCAGGCGCTGGCGGACGAATTGGCGCGGGTGCTGGGTGACGTTCGCGGCGCCGTGCACGATTGGCCGGCGATGCTGCAGCTGGTTCGCAGCGTCGGCGAGGCCGCCGCCGCTTCACCGCTGCCCTCGGACAGCCGGCAGGAGGACATCGAGTTCCTGCACTGGCTGCTGGACCGCCATTTCACTTTTCTGGGCGCGCGCGACTACGACTTGAAACGTGACGCCGGCGGTGTCAGCCTGATCGCCAGGCCGGAGACCGGTCTTGGCATTCTGCGCGGTCCGGCGCGCACGGTCGAGACCCGCCTGCCGGTCGAAGCGCTGGGCCTGATCGACTCCAGCGCACTGGTGCTGGTGACCAAGGCGATGACGCGAGCCACCGTGCACCGCCCGGCCTGGCTCGACTACATCGGGGTCAAGCGTTTCGATGCCGCCGGCACGGTGATCGGCGAAACGCGCTTCCTGGGCCTGTACACGTCGGCCGCCTATTCGGCCATGGTCGGCGGGATTCCGAGGGTGCGGCGCCGCGTCGCGCAGGTCATGAGCAAGGCCGGCGTGGTGCCTGACAGCCATGCCGCCAAGTCGCTGCAATCGATTCTGGACGTCTATCCGCGTGACGAACTGTTCCAGATCGATACCGCGACGCTGACCGAGCATGCGGTCGGCATCCTGCGGCTGCAGGAACGCCAGCGCACCCGCATCTTCCTGCGGCGCGATCCGTTTGGCCGTTTTACATCGACCCAGGTGTTTGTGCCGCGCGAGCGTTTCAACACCGAGTTGCGCATCAAGATCGGCGCCGAACTGATGGAGGCGCTCGATGGCCAGTCGATCGAGTTCACGCCGATGCTGACCGACAGCCCGATGGCGCGCATTCTTTACCTGGTGCGTGCCAAGCCCAGTGCACCGCAGCTGGTCAATCTGGCGGCGCTGGAAGCCCGTGTGGCGAGGCTGGCGCGGCGCTGGGAGGACGACTGCAGCAGCGAACTGCTGCGAACCCATGGCGAGGGTCAGGGCCTGGCGCTGGCGCACCGCTTTGCCAACGCGTTTCCGACCGCCTACCGCGAGGATTTTCCGGCCGCCGTGGCGGCTGAAGACGCCGACATGCTGGCTGGCCTGTCAGCGCCAATGCCGCTGGCCGTCAAGCTGTACCGGCCGCTCGATGCCGGCGCCGGCCTGCTGCGTTTCAAGATCTACAGCATCAGCAAGGTGACGCTGTCCGATTCCCTGCCGGTGCTGGAGTGCATGGGCGCGCGCGTGCTCGATGAACGCCCCTATCACCTTGGAACGGGCCAGGCGGCGCTGTGGATCCATGATCTTGGCCTGCAGCTGCCCGTGGATACCGATCTGGCCACCGTCAAGACCAGGTTCGAGGCGCTGTTCTGTCATGCCTGGCGCACCGAGGTGGAGAGCGACGCTCTGAACCGGCTGGTGCTGAGCACGACGCTGGACGCGCGGGCGATCGCCGTGCTGCGCGCCTACACCCGCTACTTCAGGCAGCTGGGATTCGGGTTCAGCCAGAACTACATCGAAGAGGCGCTGAACCGGAACGCGCTCATTGCGCAGGCGATCTTCGAGCTGTTCACGGCCCGTTTTGAGCCGGCCCCGGTCGATCCGCTTGCGCCGGCCCGGCGTGAGCAGGAGCAGACGCGGCTGGCGCAGGCCATTGAGGCCGCCCTGGGCGATGTGGCCAGTCTCGATGAAGACCGCATCCTGCGGCAGTTCTTTGCCGCCGTGCTGGCCACTTTGAGAACCAATGCATGGCAGAGAAGCGCCAGCGGCGCGTACAAGCCCTACATCAGTTTCAAGTTCGACTCGCGCCGTCTTCCGGGTGTGCCCGAGCCCAAGCCGCTGTTCGAAATCTGGGTCTACTCGCCGCGCGTCGAAGCGATTCATCTGCGCAACGGCAAGGTGGCGCGCGGCGGCATCCGCTGGTCGGATCGCCGCGAGGATTTTCGCACCGAGATCCTGGGGCTGGTCAAGGCCCAGCATGTCAAGAACACGGTGATCGTGCCGGTCGGCTCCAAGGGCGGCTTTGTGCTCAAGAACGCGCCGCCGGCGAGCGACCGGGAGGCTCTGATGGCCGAGGGCATAGCCTGCTACAAGCTGTTCCTCTGCGGCATGCTCGACCTCACCGACAACCTGGTCAAGGGAGCCGTGGCAGCACCGCTCAACGTCGTGCGCCATGACCCGGACGATCCCTATCTGGTGCTCGCGGCCGACAAGGGGACCGCCACCTTTTCCGACATTGCCAACAGTGTTTCGGCAGACTACGGCTTCTGGCTCGGAGATGCGTTTGCGTCCGGCGGGTCAGTCGGCTATGACCACAAGAAGATGGGAATCACCGCGCGCGGCGCCTGGGAATCGGTCAAGCGGCACTTCCGCGCGCTGTCGATCAACACGCAGACCACCGACTTCACCGTGGTCGGCATCGGCGACATGTCGGGCGACGTGTTCGGCAACGGCATGCTGTTGTCCGAGCACATCAAGCTGCTGGTCGCGTTCGACCACCGCCACATCTTCATCGACCCGGCGCCCGATGCGGCGCGCTCTTACGCCGAGCGGGCACGGCTGTTCGCGCTGCCCCGTTCGAGCTGGGACGACTACGACAAGAGCCTGCTGTCGCCAGGCGGCGGTGTCTTCCCGCGCTCCGCCAAATCGATCCGATTGAGCCCCGAGGCACGCAGCGCCATCGGTATTGAGACCGAGGAGCTGACCCCGGTGGAACTGCTGCGCGCGATCCTGCTGGCGCCGGTCGATCTTCTATACAACGGTGGCATCGGCACCTATGTCAAGGCGAGCTTCGAGACGCACGCCCAGGTCGGCGAGAAGGCCGGCGATGCGTTCCGCGTCAACGGCAGCGAGTTGCGCTGCAAGGTGTTGGCCGAAGGCGGAAACCTGGGCTGCACGCAGAACGGCCGCATCGAGTTTGCGCAAAAGGGCGGCTTGATCTACACCGACGCGATCGACAATTCGGCCGGCGTGGATTGCTCGGATCACGAAGTCAACATCAAGATCCTGCTGGGCAGCGTGGTGGAGGCGAGCGACATGACCCTCAAGCAGCGCAATGACCTGCTGGCCTCGATGACCGATGAGGTGGGGTTGCTGGTGCTGACCGACAACTATTACCAGACCCAGGCGCTGGACATTGCCGAGCGGCAGAAAGTGGAATTGCTGGACGGGCAACAGCGCCTGATGCAATGGCTGGAACGTCATGGCAACCTCGACCGCGCGATCGAATTCCTGCCGACCGATGATGAAATCGCCCTGCGCAAGGCACACAAGACCGGCCTCACGGCGCCCGAGAGCGCGGTGCTGCTCGCGTACGCCAAGATGTCGGTGTTCGACGAACTGGTGGCCAGCGATCTGCCGGACGACCCCTATTTCAATCGCGTTCTCAAAGCCTACTTTCCGGCCGCGCTGGGCGAGAAGTTTGCGGCGGCGATGGCCAGCCATCCACTGCGGCGCGAGATCATCGCCACCTTCATGACCAACACGGTCGTCAACCGCACCGGCGCCACCTTTGTCAACTTCATCGCGTCCGAGGCCGGCGCTTCGGCCGCCGACGTGATTCGCGCCTTCACGCTGGCGCGCGAAATCTTCCAACTCGAGCCGCTGTGGGACCAGATCGACGCGCTGGACTACCAGGTGGACTCGACGCTGCAGCTTGACCTGCTGACCCGGCTGACCCGGATCGCCCAGCGCGCGTCGCGCTGGATGCTTCGCGTGCGCGCCCAGAGCACCGATCTGCCGACGCTGATCCAGTGCTACCAGCCGGCGGCGCGCGAGTTGCGCCTGCATCTGGCCGACTGGCTGCCGGCGAGCGCCAATGCCAGCTGGCAGCAGGCCACCGAGAAGCTGGTCAAGGCCGGTGTCGAGCCGCGCCTGGCAGAAGATCTGGCGGCGCTCGATTTCATCTTTCCGGCGCTCGACCTGGTCGACCTTGCCAAACACGCCAATACCGGGCTGGAGCAGGCGGCGCGCGCCTATTTCGCGATCGATACAGAACTGGGTCTGAGCGGGTGGCGCTTGCAGATCAACCGGCTGCCGACCGACACGCTCTGGCAAACCCAGGCGCGCGCCAGTGCCCGCGACGATGTCTATTCGATTGCCAGCCAGATCACGCGGGGCCTGCTGTCGCGACAGGAAGAGCTAGCGGTCTGGCGCTCGCAACACGCGGGCGCGGTTGAGCGACTGTGCCGCTTGCTGAAGGATATCGGCACACAGGCAGCGGACCTGGCGCCGGTCTCGGTGGCGCTGCGCGAATTGCGCCATCTGGCCTGAACCAGGGGCGCGGATTCAGGCGTTGAACTGGAGCGCGGCAAGGCCTGCGTAGACGCCGCCATGTGCAACCAGTTCGTTGTGCGTGCCCTGTTCCACCAGCTGGCCATGGTCCAGCACGACGATCAGGTCGGCCTTTTGCACCGTCGCCAGGCGGTGCGCAATGACCAGCGTCGTGCGGCCCTGCATCGCTGACTCCAGCGCCGCCTGCACCATCCGCTCGCTCTCGGCGTCCAGCGCGCTGGTTGCCTCGTCCAGCAGCAGCAGCGGCGGGTTCTTCAGCATCGCGCGGGCAATTGCGATGCGCTGGCGCTGGCCGCCCGACAGCCGCACGCCGCGTTCCCCCAGGAAAGTGTCATAGCCCTGGGGCAGCGCGCTGATGAAATCGTGCGCAAAGGCAGCTCGCGCCGCGCTGACGACATCGGCATCGCTGGCGTCGGGCTTGCCATAGCGGATGTTCTCCAGCGCGCTGCTGGAGAAGATCACAGCGTCTTGCGGCACGATGCCGATACGCTGGCGCAGGTCGTGCAAGGCCAGCTTGCGCGTATCGGCGCCGTCGAGCACGATGCGACCGCTGGCGGGATCGTAGAAACGCAGCAGCAGCTGGAACACCGTGCTCTTGCCGGCGCCGCTCGGACCCACCAGGGCCACCGTCTGCCCGGCCTGAACACGCAGTGAAAAGCGGCTGAGCGCGGCCTGCCCGGGCCGCGACGGATAGTGAAAATCGATGGCTTCGAACTGAACCGAGCTGCCGCTGATCTGCTCCGGAGCGGGCAGCGGATTTTGCGGCGACATGATCGGCGAGCGGCTCGCCAGCAGCTCCATCAGGCGCTCGGTCGCGCCGGCGGCACGCAGCAGGTCGCCATAGACCTCGCCCAGGATCGCGAAGGCGCTGGCCAGGATGATCACGTACATCACCGTCTGGCCCAGGTCGCCGGCGCTGATGCGCCCGGCCATGACCGCCTGCGTGCCCTGGAACAGGCCCCACAGCAAGGCCGCCGAGGTTGCGATGATGATGAAGGCCACCAGCGCCGAGCGCGCCTTGGTGCGGCGCACCGCGGTCCTGAAGGCGTTGTCGGTGGACGTGTTGAAGCGCCGCGACTCGCGTGCCTCCGCGGTATAGCTCTGCACCACCGGAATGGCGTTCAGCACCTCGGCGGCAATCGCGCTCGAGTCGGCGATCCGGTCCTGGCTGGCGCGCGAGAGCTTGCGCACGCGCCGGCCGAACCACAGGGCCGGGATCACGATCAGCACCAGCACGCCCAGCACCTGAAACATGACATAGGGGTTGGTCCAGATCAGCATGGCCAGCGCGCCTATGCCCATC
>JBMOJJ010000162.1:0-8412 GCA_049315845.1 Rhodoferax sp. | reverse complement strand
CTGGAAGAAGCCCTGCTGGCGCTCAAACGCAATACCACCTTGCAACCGATGAGTCCGTTTGGCTGGTACCAGTTGGCGCGGGTCCATGTTGATTTGAAGCAGCCGGAAGAGGCCCGTGCGGTGATCCGGCATCTGAAGGGGTTCGAGCCGAAAGTGGCGGCGCAGTTGGAGCGTGAGACCGGTTTGCGCCCGGTGTAAGTTGATTGGTAAGAGGCAGTTGTGACGAGGAAGTTGGTTAGGCCCATTTCAGTTGGTGCTGGCGCGGCCAGGCAGCAGCAGTCGGAATGGATTTTCATAATAATGAGGAGCAAACAATGCAGCTAACAGCTAAGCACCAGGAATACTGGAGCAAAAATCTGCGAATGACGGGAATTTTGCTGGGTATCTGGTTTTTTCTGACATTCATTTTGGTGTATTTCGCCCGTGAACTGACGTTCAGCTTTTTTGGCTGGCCGTTCTCGTTCTGGGTGGCTGCCCAGGGGGCGCTGGTCGGCTATTGCCTGATCATCTGGTTCTACGCCCGCTACATGAACAATCTGGACAACGAATACGGCGTTGCCGAAGGAGAAGTGTGATGGGAATGTTTGGTGGTGAAAACCAGTCGCAAGGCGACTTTAAAAAGGGCCTGAACAAGGTCTATACCTGGTACACCGGCGGCTTCATCGGCTTCGTCATACTGGTGGCTATTCTTGAACAAATGGGCATGACCCGAAACTGGATCGGTTACCTGTTCCTTGCAGCGACGGTGCTGCTGTATGCCGGCATCGGGGTCATGAGTCGCACCAGTGATGCGGCCGAATACTATGTGGCGGGTCGTCGCGTACCGGCCATGTACAACGGCATGGCAACGGGGGCAGACTGGATGTCAGCGGCCTCTTTCATCGGCATGGCTGGTACGCTGTACCTGACCGGTTACGGTGGCCTGGCCTTTATCACGGGCTGGACCGGCGGTTACTGTCTGGTGGCGCTGTTGCTGGCGCCGTATCTGCGCAAGTTTGGCCAGTTCACCATCCCCGACTTTCTGGGCGCCCGCTATGAAGGCCACTTGCCTCGCATCATTGGCGTTTGCGGTGCCATTCTCTGCTCTTTCACCTATGTGGTGGCGCAGGTTTATGGCGTCGGCCTGATTACCACACGGCTGACCGGCCTGGCCTTTGAAGTCGGCATTTTTGCCGGCCTGGGCGGCATTCTGGTCTGCTCTTTCCTCGGTGGTATGCGCGCGGTGACCTGGACCCAGGTGGCGCAGTACGTGATTCTGATCATTGCCTATTTGCTCCCCGTGATCTGGCTGTCTGTCAAGCACACCGGCGTACCGGTGCCGCAGGCCGTCTATGGCTACACACTTGCAAAAGTGACTGCCAAGGAAGAGCTGTTGATCAAGGACCCGAAGGAACTCGAAGTGCGCGGCATCTTCAAGGCGCGTTCCGAAGCCGCTGTGGCAAAGCTGAAGGACGTTCCGGCCGCCATGGCGGCGGACAAGGCAGCAGCGCAGAAGAAAGTGGATGATCTGAAGGCTGCTAATGGCCCGGTGGCAGACATGAAGGCGGCCGAGACCGCATTGGCGGCATTGCCCAAGGATGAGGTAGCGGCCAAGGCGGCTTACACGGCGGCGCGGGTTGGCAACGCGGCGCGGGCCAATCCACCGATTCGTCACGCCGAACCGTACCCAGGCAAGGACGAGGCGGCGCGCGACATTTCGCGCAAGAACTTCCTGGCGCTGGTGTTCTGCCTGATGATTGGTACCGCCGCACTGCCGCACATCCTGATGCGCTACTACACCACACCCTCGGTGAAGGAGGCGCGTGAGTCGGTGAGCTGGTCGCTGTTCTTTATCTTCTTGCTCTACTTCACGGCGCCTGCGCTGGCGGTCCTGGCCAAGTTCGAGGTCTACACCGTATTGGTGGGTACGCCCTTTGCCAGTCTGCCCGAGTGGATTGCGCGCTGGAGTTCAGTTGACGCCAGTCTGCTGTCGGTGGTCGACATCAACAAGGACGGCATTCTGCAACTGGCTGAACTGTCGATCGGTGGTGACATCATCGTGTTGGCGACACCTGAAATTGGTGGACTACCCTATGTTGTATCCGGCATGGTGGCAGCAGGCGGTCTGGCGGCGGCGTTGTCCACAGCGGATGGCTTGTTGCTGACGATTGCCAACGCGCTGTCGCACGACCTGTACTACAAGATACTGGACCCGAATGCATCCACGGCACGCCGTGTCATGGTGTCCAAGATGTTGTTGCTGGTCGTCGCCCTGGCTGCTGCCTACGTGGCCTCGCAGAAGCCGGCTGACATCCTGTTCCTGGTGTCGGCAGCCTTCTCGTTCGCGGCAGCCACCTTCTTTCCGGCGCTCACCCTGGGCATTTTCTGGAAGCGCGCCAACAAGTGGGGCGCCTCGCTCGGCATGCTGGCCGGACTGGGCACCACCTTCTACTACATGGTGACGACACAACCGTGGCTGTACAAGCTGACGCACGGCGGCATGGCCATCACGCCCGAGATCATCAAGGCCAACAACTGGTGGGATATCGCACCGATTTCAGCCGGGTTGTTTGGTGTACCGCTCGGCTTTGCCGTGATCATCATCGTGTCACTGCTGACCAAAGCACCGGGCAAAGAAATCCAGGGTTCTGCTACGCTGGTGGCCCAAGAGTCGGTAGCTTTCCGACGTGGCAAATGCGTCATATGTCAGACGATAATGGATGCATTACTTACACGGTTTTCTATCACCTATACATTGTGTTTTTAGCCTATTTATAATAGAATTTCGTGTAAATGATGGAAACATGTAGCATTCAGCTATTCTGCGCCGGAGCTTGGCACGACGTTGCAACGGTTTCGCTTTTTGGGCAAGAGCGAGAGGGATGGCGCGCCAAAACCTACTCGGGCTACTCAGTCGAGTGGGCAGTCAGCCATGGTAATCAGCGTGACGCGCATGCGCTTGCTTGCCAATTTCCGGTGGGGCTGGAGCCACTGGAGCTGGCACACTGGCCGGTGTTCCTGATTGACATGCTGCCCCAGGGTTTCGGACGGGAGGAGCTACTGCGCCGCATCAATTTGCCCTCTACTGCTGCGGAAGAAGCGGACTGGCGACTACTCAAAACCGGTGCCGGAAACCCCATTGGGAACCTGCGCGTCAAAGAAGCCGCGCTGTGGCTTCAAACGAATGTTGGGCCAGTGCGTGGTTTTACTGACGAAGAGGTGGCTCTGCGTAGTGCTGATTTCGCGGAATACCTCGCGTTCCATGGCCTGTTTGTGGCGGGCTCGTCGGGGGTTCAGGGGGAGTGGCCAAAGGTACTGCTGACGCGAGCAAACGACGGTTTGCTGTACCTGGACCACACCCTTGAGGACGAAAAAGCACGCGAACACTACATCGTCAAGTTTGGGCGGGGCAACAATGAACGGCTGGCCAGCATCCTGCGCCACGAGGCTCCCTATATGGCGCTTGCCCAGCGGCTGGGCCTACGTGTGCATGCGCCTTTGGTACTCAAGGAGCGCGCACTATTCATCAGACGGTTTGACCGGGTCGTTGGAGAGCAGGGAGTTCGGCGTCTAGCCCAGGAGAGTATCGCCACCCTCACGGGCGTGCCCGGATTTGGGGCACTCCCCAGCCATGACCAGGTGTGCCGCGCGCTCATTGCCCGTTGCACGGACCCTCAGACTGAAGTGCTGGAGTACCTCAAGCGTGACGTTGCCAACCTGGCGCTTGGCAATAAAGATAATCACGCGAGGAACACTGCTTTGCAACGCGATTTCTTAGGGGGAGTGCGACTGACGCCGCTCTATGACTTTGCGCCCATGTACTTGCATCCCGACGGTATCGCACGACGTATCCGTTGGGAAGACAACGACGCAGGTAGCCCAGACTGGGCACGAGTCCTCAATCGGATTTGCGAGCTCGACGCCGAAATCCCGGCGCCCGGACGGCGCAAGCGCCAGAAAGGTACGGCGAGAGTGCGTCGTGACGCACTCGTCACCGGTCTCAAGAATATGGTTCCGGCCCTGCAGGAGATAGCTCTGAACGGGGAGACCATGGGGCTCGACCCTGAGGTATTACAGCATTTGCGCCTCGGCATCCTTGGCCAGGCGCAGCGTCTCGCCGTCTTGGAATGAGGTCAGTCTATGGATAAAAGGTATACCGCACTCACCTTGCAGCAGCAGCTCGAACTACGACGCCAAGCAGTCGAAGACGTTCTAGCAAATCCGCAGTGGAGCCTTCCTGAAGCCATTCGGCATCTGAAGACGACCATGCGAATTACCACTTCAGAACTGGCCCGCCTTTCGGGGCTTGCATTTCGCACACTCCAAGACATTGAACGAGAGCATAGCGAGGGAAGCGTTCAAACTATGAATCGTATATTTTCGATACTGGGGCTGAAACTGGGAGTGGTGCGACACTCCCCAGCATCGGACGCCCAAGCTCAAAGCGAACAAGCGCAAGAGGCCACCCGTTTGCTCCAAAAAAGTCGCACGGCTGTTACGAAAGTTGGGCCAACAGCGTAGTAAAACCCGCTATCCATTGGGTCCCTTGTCATCTGGCTGAAGTTGAAGTGAGGGTTTCACCCTGACTTGTAAGTCCGCGCTCAGTCTGGTGCAAGCCTGTGTTGGTTTTGTGTAAGAGCAGGGCAGAGCCACCTTCGACAATTCGCTCAAACTTCTACGTTGGAGGTTTATAAATCTTGGAGACATCAATATGGCAACAGCAGCGACCCTGCGGCCAATGACGGAAGGCGAGAAGATGGTGATTGTGATCGGCATGATCTTTGTCAAGGAGACCAAGGACGTTGACATTTACGCCAACGACTAGGCATCAGGGGAATTTTTCAATCTGGCCGAAGCTGGCCGGTTGAGAGAACCGGTCCCTCCTCGTGAGGGCCTCTCTATTTTTGGAGAATGGTGATGTGGAAAATTGCAGTGGGTTTTGCGGTCTTTGCCGGGATTGCCCTGTACATGTTGAGCAAGGGCGGGGATGTCGACATCAGCGGTAACGAGCACGTTTCAACCGAGGCTCATGCGCCGGCCGCTGCGCCAGCGTCGGCGCCCGCCAGCAAATAGTGCGGGCGGGCGCAAGCCCGCCTTTTTTTTTCGAGTCATGGCTGATCCGGCCATGACCATTTGGAGCCTGTCCGCGATTCGAACTGCCTAAAATGTCTGTCCCCTTCAGGAAAGACATTGTTTACGGACAAGCACCAAGACATGCCACACGGACTTATCCGCATTCGCGGCGCGCGCCAGCACAACCTCAAGAATCTTGACCTCGATATCCGCATCGGCGAGTTGACGGTCGTCACGGGCCCCAGCGGCTCGGGCAAGTCAAGTCTGGTTTTCGACACCCTGTACGCCGAGGGCCAGCGCCGCTACGTGGAAACCTTCTCGGCCTACGCGCGCCAGTTCCTGGACCGGATGGACAAGCCGGCGGTCGACAAGGTCGAGGGCGTGCCGCCGGCGATCGCGATCGACCAGACCAACACGGTCCGGTCCTCGCGCTCCACCGTCGGCACGATGACCGAGCTCAACGATCACCTGAAGCTGCTGTTCGCGCGCACCGGTCAGTTGTTCGACCGCGAGACCGCGCAAGCGGTGCAGCACGATTCGGCAGAAACCGTCCACGCCCAGTTGCTGCAGCGCTTCGGCGCGACCGACGTGCGCCTGGCAGTGACTTTCCCGGTGGAGTTGCCAGCCAACACGGCGCCAGAGCAGATAGAGCAGTGGTTGTCGGTGAGCGGCTTCACCAAGGTACAGGCTCAACGTGCAGTGGTCAGCGAGATTGCCGCCGCGCCGGGTCGCCCCAAGCAAGGCACGGCCCCCCCGGGGGGCAGCGCAACACACGAAGTGGCAAGCGTGGGGGCGCGTCTCGTCCTGGACGTCGTGGCAGACCGTTTTCGGCTCACCCATGTCGAGCGCGCCCGCGTGCTGGAGGCGATCGAGGTCGCGCTCAAGCACGGCAGCGGACGCATGGCGGTGTACGCGGACGATGCCGACATCTGGAAATTCTCCACCGGCCTGCATTGCCCGGAAAGCGATCTGCGCTACACCGACCCGATCGCGTCGATGTTCTCCTTCAACTCGGCGGTCGGCGCGTGTGAAACCTGCCGCGGTTTTGGGCGCGTCATCGGTGTCGATTACGGGCTGGTGATTCCGAACGAGAAACTGACGCTGCGCGCCGGCGCGGTGAAGCCGATGCAGACACCGGCCTGGCAGGAATGCCAGGACGACCTGATGCGCCACGCCGAAGCCGAAGGCATTCCGCGCGACACGCCCTGGAACAAGCTGACACCAGAGCAGCAGCACTGGGTCGTCAATGGCTCGCCGCACTGGAAGGGCAAATGGAAGCAGCACTGGTTTGGCGTCAAGCGCTTCTTCGAGTACCTGGAGACCAAGGCCTACAAGATGCACATCCGGGTGCTGCTGTCCAAGTACCGCAGCTACACCACCTGTCCGGCCTGTGCCGGCGCCCGGCTGAAGACCGAGAGCCTGCTCTGGCGCATCGGCAGCAAGGCAGCGGCGGACGCGGTGCTGGCGCCGGGCAAGCGCTTCATGCCGGCGGGCGCCAGGTGGTCGCGCGCGCAGCTGGAGGCGTTGCCGGGACTGTGCCTGCACGACCTGATGCAGTTGCCGATCGACCGGCTACTGCGCTTCTTCTTTGCGATGCAGGGTGGCCTGGGGCTGGCCGCGTCGTCGGCTGAATATGGCGCGCTGATCCTGCTGTTCGAGGAGATCAGCACGCGGCTCAAGTACCTGTGCGACGTCGGCATCGGCTACCTGACGCTGGACCGCCAGAGCCGTACGCTGTCCGGCGGCGAGACGCAGCGCATCAACCTGACCACCGCGCTGGGAACCTCGCTCGTCAATACCCTGTTCGTGCTGGACGAGCCGAGCATCGGCCTGCACCCGCGCGACATGCACCGCATCATCGTCGCCATGCAGCGCCTGCGCGACGCCGGCAACACGCTGGTGGTGGTGGAGCACGACCCGGCCGTGATGCTGGCCGCCGATCGCATGATCGACATGGGGCCGGGCCCTGGCGAGCGCGGCGGGCGGATCGTGTTCGATGGCTCGACGGCGGATCTGCGCGATGCCGACACGCTGACCGGCGCCTACCTGGGCGGGCGCAAGCAGGTCGGCATGGGCTTCAAGCGGCTGGTGGAAGCCGGCACGCCGCGCCTGCTGCTGGAAGGCGCGCGCGAGCACAACCTGAAGAACGTCAGCATCGAATTCCCCTTGCAGCGCCTGGTCTGCGTGACCGGTGTCAGCGGTTCCGGAAAATCGACGCTGATCCAGGATCTGCTGGCGCCGGCGCTGCTGCGCCACTTCGGCAAAGCGACCGAGACGCCGGGTCTGCACGATCGTCTGCTGGGCGCCGAGCAGCTCAGCGACGTGGTGTTTGTCGACCAGTCCGCCATCGGCAAGACGGCACGCTCGAATCCGGCCAGCTACGTTGGCGCCTGGGACGCGATTCGCGAGATCTTTGCCAATGCGCCGCTGGCCCGGCAACGCAGCTACACCGCGTCCAAGTTCAGCTTCAACAACGGTGACGGACGTTGCGCCACCTGCGGCGGCTCCGGTTTCGAGCACGTGGAAATGCAGTTCCTCAGCGACGTCTATCTGCGCTGCCCGGACTGCGACGGCAAGCGTTACCGCCCGGCCATACTCGAAGTCACGATCGAGCGGCAGATGAGATCGGGTCAGACCGCGAACATGCGACATCTCAACGTCGCCGACGTGCTGAACCTGACCGTCAGCCAGGCCTGCGCCTATTTCGCCGCCGACCGCGACGTGATCCGCGCCTTGCAGCCTATCATCGACGTCGGTCTGGAGTACGTCAAGCTGGGTCAGCCGGTGCCGACCTTGTCGGGCGGCGAGGCGCAGCGCCTGAAGCTCGCCGGCTTCCTGGCCGAAGCTGCCAGAAGCAGCAGCGCCAGCCGCCAGGCGATGGCGCGGCGCGGCACGCTGTTCATGTTCGACGAGCCGACCACCGGCCTGCATTTCGATGACATCGCCAAGCTGATGCGCGCGATGCGCAAGTTGCTCGATGCGGGGAATTCCTTGATCGTCATCGAGCACAACCTGGACGTGATCCGCGCCAGCGACTGGCTGATCGACCTGGGACCGGAAGGTGGCGATGCCGGCGGGCATGTGGTGGCTTATGGCACGCCGGAAGATGTGCGCCAGCACCCGACCTCTCACACCGGCAAGGCCTTGCGTGATTACGCCACATCCGTGACAGTTGCAGAACCTTCTGCAAAGTATTTGGCACGCGCTGCCGGCGATGGCGCGAAACAATTGGAATCTGCCTCCCATTGCCAAGGCTCTGAACCAACGCCAGCCAGCGCGGGCACTCCCCCTTGTTTGGAGACGCGGCCAAATAGGGCTGTTCAGGCTCCCTCTTTCGCCCTGGCGGGGGCGAGAGAGGGC
>JBMOJJ010000522.1:0-1913 GCA_049315845.1 Rhodoferax sp. | reverse complement strand
CGGCAGGACGACTAGAGTGTTATCGGTTGTCGTTTCGTTGAGTTTTGCGAAAACCGGAAGTCGTGCTTCGGTGCGGCTCGGGTCTGTCACGTGGTAACGGATGCCCGCTTTCTGCAGCAGCGTCTCGGTTGTGCTGTCGTAGCTCTCCAGCGGCGCGCGAAAGCCCGACAAACCTTTGATTTCTGGTAGTGCGGCCGCCATTTCAGCGTACATGGTTGCTATGCGCTGCTGCTGCTGTTCTGCCGTTTGGGACTTGAACCCGGTATGAACATCGCCGTGATAGCCAATCTCGAAATCGCGCGACAGGCTGGCCAGGATGTCGGGAAACAACTTGCCCACCGAGGTCAGAACGTAGAAACTGCCACGGTAGGACATCTCCTGCATCATGGCGGCAAAACGCAGCGCATTGGGAAAACCCTCCTCCGTGTCCATCTCGATGACTTGTGCAGCATGCTTTCCGTAGGGCCAGGCTGAGCGCACGATGGCGGGTCTGCGCAACAGCCAATGCAGGGTGTCGTCGATCAGTGCATAAATGGGCTGCGGTTGAGCTTCCCATGTTGACTCGGCAAATGCAAACAAGGCACTGCGACCGGCCTGCGCCGAAGGTTCGGAAAAGATGACCGCACCCTCATTCTTGCGCTCTGTATCCGGAATGCGGCTCCAGTTCATGATGCGAGCGGCAACACCTTCGCCCTGCAGACGCAAAAGTCGCTCGGAGACGTTGCTCAGTGCGATACGTTGCCCTGCCGGCTGGCTGTGCGAGAGCGGCGATTCGCCATTGAGCACCAGATGGCGGGCCACGGGTTCCTGCGCGATCTCGCCAACCGATTTGGCTCCTATGCTTTCCAGGAACTGCCAGCCGTCCCAGTCACCCTTTGCACCGCGGGTGCCGGTGGCCCAGGTCGCTAGAATGGCGCCGCCTTGCGAGCGAAAGCGCAGGATGTCAGCGCGCTCCTGTGCGCCCAGTGCAACGGCCGATGGCAGTATCAGCACGGCGACGTCAAGCTGGTGTAGCTGCGCGGCGTCGTTGAACTCCCTATAGCTCTCCCGTCGGTTGCTGAAGTAATTGCGCCACGGCGCCAGCAGGCGATCGTAATTGCCGCCGATGCCGATGAAGTACTCTTTTGTGTTGGCTGAGGCGTAAAGGGCAACACCCTGACGCGCCCCCACAAGACCCAGTGCGGCGGGCGCGGCAGCAAATCGGCCCAGGTTCAATACCGGCGTTTTCCAGCCCAGCACCTGCATCGAAGACAGATAGACCAGCACCGTCATGGCCAGACCGATCATGACCAGCGAGACCAGATAAGGTCCGATGCCCCGATGGGCGGGGCGGTTTTCCAGGCTTTCAGGTGTGGGAGTCGGCATCAGGGGAATGGCCAGTGCATTGTTCAAACTCATTACTCGTTGGCGGCGGGATCCCTGGTTGTCTTGGTTGGTGTGTAGGGTTGCAGGAATATCGGCTTGTGCACTCCATCGGCAGCGGGATGGGCGTCCTTTCGCTTGGGGCGTCGACTGTCTCGCAACTTGAATGCAGCGTAGGCGGCAACGCCGACGACCAGGGTGCCGATGGTGACGATCAGGATGACCGTTGCCAGTACGGAAATAAGATCCATGCTAAAGCTTTCCTTCGCGCTGCAGTTTGCCCCAGGTCATCGCTGTGCCGCGCCATTCTTCAATCGTGGCAAAGACCTTCGAGATATCGATGACTGTAATATAGAACAGTCTGAACACAACCGAGTAATAGATAAGGGATGGATCTTCTTCCTCGATGATCACACAGTAGGAAGCGGCGACGATATCGAGCATCGTAAGTTGGAGCCACCAGTAGAAGAGAAAAATGGCCACCCCGTACTGCAGACCAATGTAAATGGAGAAAATATTTCCCAGTACGGTCGAAAAAGGCCAGACGATGC
>JBMOJJ010000161.1:0-8449 GCA_049315845.1 Rhodoferax sp. | reverse complement strand
GTGGCGCGCCAGTCGCGCAGGAACAGCCACACCACCAGCACCGCCAGCGCCGCGCCCTCGTACAGCAGGTGCATGGAGCCGGTGTATTCCTCCTCCACCGGAAGCACGAAGTTGAAGGCTTCGGTGAATTCGATCTCTGGGTGTTGCAGGTGGACTTCGGCCAGCGCCTTCTGCACCGCAGCGCCCACTTCCACCTCGCTCGAACCCTTGCTGCGCGCGACCTCAAAACCCACCACTGGTTTGCCATTGAGCAGGGCCGCCGAGCGCGGCTCGGCGATGGTGTCGCGAATGGTGGCAAGCTGGTCCAGGCGAATGCGTCGGCCGTCGCTCAGCGCCATCTCCAGAGCGCCCAGCTCACTTGCCGAATAGACTGATGCGAGCGTGCGCACCGGCTGTTCGCTGCCACCCACATCGGCGCGGCCGCCGGCCACGTCCTGCTGCACCTGGCGCAACTGGCGCGAGATCTCGGACGCGCTGGCACCCAGTGCCTGCAGCCGCGCCGGGTCCAGCGCCACCTGCACCTGCCGGTCAGCGCCGCCGACGCGGTTGATGGCGCCGACACCACGCACCGAGAGCAGGCGTTTGGTGATGGTGTTGTCGACAAACCAGCTCAGGCGTTCATCGTCCATCTGGGCCGAGCCCACGGTGAAGGCCAGCACCGGCTGGCCCGACAGGTTGAGCTTGTTGACGATCGGGTCGCGCAGATCGGAGGGCAGATCGCTGCGGATGCGCGACACAGCGGAGCGCACATCGTCCAGGGCCTCCTGGCCCGACTTCTCCAGGCGGAACTCTGCGGTGATGGTGACGCCGCCGTCCTGCACCTTGGTGTAGATATGCTTGAGCCCGTCCAGCGTGGCAATGCTGTTTTCCAGCTTGCGCGCCACTTCGGTTTCCATCTGTGCCGGCGCTGCACCCGGCAGGGAAGCCAGCACGGTGATGGTAGGCAGGTCCAGATCCGGGAACTGCTGCACCTTCATCGCATTGAAGGAGACGATGCCCGCGAACGTGAGCATCACAAACAGCATCACGCCGGCTACCGGATTCCTGATCGACCACGCCGAAACATTCATGGTGCAGCGTTGTTGACCCGCACTGTGTCGCCATCGTTCAGGAAACCGGCGCCGATCACGGCAACGCTTGTATCGCTGTCCAGTCCCTGGGTGATTTCGACCTGGTCGCCAACGCGCCGCCCGACCTCCACCTTTTGCTGGCTGATGCGCTTGTCGGCGCCCACCTTGAACACATAGTTGAAGCCGTCGCGCGCCACCACCGCTTGCTGCGGCACAGTGAGCGCTGCGCTGGCGCCCAACGCGAACTCGCCGCGGGCAAACATGCCGGCCTTGACCGTCGCGGCTGTGGCGGCTGTGATGGCCAGATCCACATAGACCAGCGCATTGCGGGTCTGCGGGTCTACCGTGGGTGCCACCATGCGCACTTTGCCTGTGAGTTTGGTGCCGCTGGAAGCGGTCAGCGCGACGGTGGTCCCCGGCCCGAGGCGGGCCAACTCGGTCGCGATGACCTCAGCCCGCCATTCCAGGCGCGACTGGCGGATCAGGCGAAACAGCTCGGTGCCAGCGCCCGGCACCGCGCCCACGGTGGCGCTGCGTGCCGAGATGACGCCGCTGTCAGGCGCCAGAACCTGGGTGTTCTTGAGTCGAATATGTTGCACGGCCAGCATGGCGCGGGCACTTTCGAGCCTGGCCTGCGCAGTCTGTTCGCCGGTCAGCAACAGGCTGATCTGCTGCTTGCTCATCATGCCATTGGCCTCGAAGGCGCGGGCGCGCTCTGCGTTCGCCGCCGCATCCGCTGCCTGGGCCTGGGCTTCGGCCACCGCGGCTCTGGCCTGCGCCACGTCGGCGGCCACGCTGTCGGACGCAAACACTGCCAATACCTGACCGCGCTGCACCACGTCCCCGACGCTGGCGCGCACTTCGGCCAGGCGCAGGCCGTTGACTTCGGAGCCCACGCTGGCCTCCTGCCAGGCCGCTATGTTGCCGTTGGCCGCCAGCCGAACCGGAAGGCTGCTTTGAGCAGCGCGCGCCGTGGTCACCGTCAAAGAAGCGCTGGGCGCACTCGCCGGTCTGGCTGCTGACTGCTGCGCCAAAGCAAATGGGGCAGCACCAAAGCACAGCGTCGAGGCGATGGCAGAGAACAGGAAATAGCTCGGTTTCATGAACATGTGAATCAAACTGTCAGCAGTTCAGGGTGATCGGCAGAGTTTGCCACGCTGTACCTGCGAATCAAGTGGGGGCGCCCGCTGGCCTGATGTTGCGTTGTTGCTTCTGCGCCGTCAATGACTGAGAATCTTGGAGAGAAAAAGTTGCGCACGATCCGACCGTGGGCTGCCAAAGAACTCTTCCTTCGTCGCATCTTCAACAATCTCGCCCTGATCCATGAAAATCACGCGATGAGCCACCTTTTTTGCGAAGCCCATCTCGTGCGAGACCACCATCATCGTCATCCCCTCTTTCGCCAACTCGACCATGACATCCAATACCTCATTGATCATTTCAGGGTCAAGCGCTGAAGTGGGCTCGTCAAACAGCATCGCAATCGGATCCATTGAAAGGGCGCGCGCGATCGCCACGCGCTGTTGCTGACCACCGGAAAGTTGGCCTGGAAACTTGTCCTTTTGTGCCAGGAGCCCAACGCGGTCGAGCAGCGTCAGGCCGCGCGCCACCGCTTCGTCCTCGGTCCGCTTGAGCACCTTCATTTGCGCCAAAGCCAGATTTCTTGTGATCGACAAATGCGGGAACAACTCGAAACTCTGGAACACCATTCCGATGCGTGCGCGCAGCTTGGGAAGATTGGTGTTGCGGTCACTCACAGCAACGCCATCGACCGTGATCGAGCCTTGCTGAAACGGCTCCAGCGCGTTAACGGTTTTGATCAGCGTCGATTTGCCCGAGCCGGAGGGCCCGCAAACGACGACCACCTCGCCCTTCTCGACCTGAGTGCTGCAGTTTTTCAGAACCTGAAAAGTGCCGTACCATTTGCTGACCTTGTCTAGTTCAATCATAGCCATGGGGAGTTCATTTCTTTTCTAGCGCACGATCGCCGTGCGGGTCTGCAGGCGTTTGACCCAGAGAGACAGGAGCAAGCAGATGGCAAAGTACACCACCGCAACAAAAACGTACATCTCCACCAATCGACCGTCGCGTTGCGCCACCTTGCTGGCGATCGTGACGAAGTCCGGCAATGAGATGATGTAGACCAGCGAGACGTCCTGAAAAAGTACGATAGTCTGGGTCAACAATACTGGAGTCATGTTGCGCAGGGCCTGAGGCAATACCACCTGCCCCATGACTTGCCAGTAGTTCATCCCCAGTGCATAGCCAGCACCGGCCTGTCCGCTGGGTATGCTTTGGATTCCCGCGCGCATGATCTCGCAGTAGTAGCAGGCCTCGAACAGGATGAAGGTCACCAGCGCTGAAGCGAATGCGCCCACCTTGATCGGTGACGAAGCGCCGATCACCCAGGCGCCGATGTAGGGCACCAGAAAATAGATCCAAAAAATCACCAGCACCAACGGGATCGAGCGCAGCAGGTTCACGTAGCTCGCCGCGACCCAGGCCATCGGTTTCACGGAGGACAGCCGCATCATGGCCAGCAGGGTGCCAATCACAATGCCGCCGATCATGGCCAACACAGTGATTTGCAGCGTGAAGCCCAGTCCCTGGAAGATCAGCACGCGCCAGGTGCGGGCAATGACGTCGAAATCAAAATTTTCAAACATGGCCTTACCTCGTGCGTCCGCCGATGTAGCCAGGAACTGCGATCCATCGCTCAACGCCATGCATCGCAAGCACCACGAACCCGTTCACCGCCAGGTAGATCAGTGTGGCAGCCGTAAAGGCCTCAAAAACCTGGAAACTGAACTCCTGCATCGAGCGCGTCCGTGCCGTCAGCTCCATCAGGCCGATGGTCAGAGCCACCGAGCTGTTCTTGATGATATTGAGAAATTCGCTGGTCAGCGGGGGCAGCGTGATGCGCAAGGCCATCGGCAGCACAACGTAGCGGTAGGTCTGTGGCAGTGTCAGCCCGAGCGCAGTGCCTGCGGCCATTTGCCCACGCGGCAGCGACTGAATGCCAGCGCGCACTTGCTCGGCCACGCGCGCAGAGGTAAAAAATGCCAGCGCCACAACAGCAGTCCAAAAACTTGCGTTGGGCAACTGTTTCAGCCAGTTGCCAACCTCTTTGGGCAACAACTCCGGAACAACGAAGAACCACAGGAACATCTGCACCAGCAAAGGGATGTTGCGAAACAACTCGACATAGGCGTTACCCAGCCGAACTGCCCAGACCATGGGAGTGGTGCGCACGGTTCCCACGATGACACCCAGGACCAGCGCGATAAGCCACGCCGTGAGTGCGGTGGCCAGCGTCCAGCCCAGCCCGTAATACAGTGTCTGCAGGTAGGTGCCGCTCGCATCGGGCGATAGTTCCCAGAAAATGCCCCAGTTCCAGTTGTAGTTCATGCGTGGTTCACTGTTGTAGGTAGATCAGGGCCCGGATCGCCCGGGTTTGCAGCAAAGAGTTGACGCTCGGTTTACTTGTAGGCTGCTGGATCGGGTGAGTCGATCGGGTTGGCCGTAAGATTCTTGAACGCAGCGGTCATCGGCATGTTCAGGTTGATCCCCTTCGGTGGAATCACGCTGGTAAACCATTTGGCGTATATCTTGTTGATTTCGCCGCTCTTGTAGATGTTGACCATCGCGGCATCAACCACCTTCTTGAAGGCTGGGTCATCCTTGCGCACCATGATCCCGTAGGGTTCAGGCAGCGACAGCGCATCGGAAGAAATCTGCCACTGGCCCGGGTTTGAGCTGCCGGCTGCCAAACCGGCCAACAAGATGTCGTCCATGACGAATGCAGCCGCACGGCCGGTGTCAACCATCAAAAACGCCTCGGCATGGTCCTTGGCAGCCAGAATGTTGATGCCCAGGTTCTGCGCCGCGTTGAGTTCCGTGAGCTGCTTGATATTGGTTGTGCCCGACGTCGAGACCACTGTCTTGCCTTTGAGGTCGGTCAGGGCATTGAGCTTGTCGGCCTTCTTGGAGACGAAACGGTTGGCGGTCAGAAAATGCGTGATCGTGTAGCTGACCTGCTTCTGGCGCTCTACGTTGTTGGTGGTGGAGCCGCACTCCAGGTCAATCGTGCCGTTGGCCAGCAGCGGAATCCGGGTGGCCGACGTCACCGGCTGGTAGTTGACCTTCAGGCTGGGCAGTTTCAGTTCGGCCTTGACAGCATCGACGATCCTGGCACACAGGTCCATCGCATAGCCGATCGGTTGCTGCTGGTCGTTCAGGTACGAGAATGGAATCGACGAATCCCGGTTGCCGACTGTGATGGCACCTGCGGCCCGTACCTTTTCCAGCGTTCCCTGTGCCAGGGCGCCTGTTGCGAGGCCCGCGAGCAAAAGCGTGCCAACGAGCTTGTGGATTAATTTCATAGTGCTTCCTTCTTGGTGGAGTGATGCGCAGGACCGCTTCTTGCAGACTTTACGCGTGGGGGAGACAATTTTATCTTCGCTGCCGGGAGTGCATCCCGAAGCCCCGGCGAGGCGCCAGCCCAGGCCACACAGGCCTGCGCCAATGCCAGCGTTGAATCCACAAGCGGCACGCCTGCTGTCTGGTGAGCCAGAGCGATCGGAATCTCCGTGCACCCCATGATGATGCTCTTGGCGCCGCGGCCAACCAGCGCTGTGGCCGCCATCTTGAGCAGGCGCGCTCCGTCATCAAGACGGTTGGCCTTGATGGCTCGGATTCCGGGCATTACCCACTGCTCCTGCTCGTCGTCGATGGACATGATCCACCCGACATCACTGCCAGCACAGGACGGGTAGATAGCGCTGCGCAAAGTCCCGGCAGTGGCCAGCAATCCGACCGCATCAGGTTGCCCAGTTGGCAAGCTGCCATCAGGGCCGCATCAACGATATGCAATAGGGGAATGGACACGGCCTTCGCCATGGCGTCATGCCAAGCATGCGCCGTGTTGCAGGGCATGACCAGGCATTGTGCGCCGCCACGCTCAAGTGTCAACGCAGCGGCAATCAACGCAGGCTCAGGCGAGGGGCCAAGACCGAGCAGGGCATTGACGCGATCAGGAACCTCGGGACAGAACCGGACCAGCAGGGGAATGTGCTTCTGATCACAGGTGGCCGGAGTGGCCATCACAAGCTTTTGCAGAAAATCCACTGTAGCCAAAGCGCCCATGCCTCCCAGAACGCCAACAGTGCGGTATGCGTTAGGGGGTGAAATCATTGTTTGAGACATGGCCTCACTATACTGATGCATCAGACGAACGGCTAATGCTTGAAAAAATTAGTGCCGACCCTGCAATGAGCGCCGGGTTTCGAGCCAAGTTACCCCCAAGGGTTTCTCCCCGAATGCTCAAAGATCAGGCAGCGATCGGCGGCAACTGACCTTGTCCTGCCATCGCCTTCTGTAGGCCTGCTCAAACCTGAATCGAACTGGGGCAAACGATTTGCCGCGATACACAACGGGTCGGGTTGGCTGCAAATGGCCGATGAGGTCAGAATATTCGTTAAACTGTGCGCATCTCTTAATGCGCATTGGAACTCTTTATGCCTGCCATTCAAGCCACCGCACCCAAACGCCGCTCTCGCCAACTCTTAAAACGGGCCACCAACGTGACGCTGAGTGCCGATGTGCTTGATGCGGCCAAGGCGCTTGAACTCAATATCTCGCAGGTGTGCGACAACCATTTACGTCAAGTGGTCACCCAGGAACAGGAACGCCGCTGGCGCGTCGAACACGCAGATTTCATCGTGGCCTACAACGCCACCATCGACACCGAGGGTCTGCCGCTGGATCAGTGGAGAACTTTCTGATGGCACGCTTTGATGTTTATGCCAACCCGGGCGCACATGCCAACACGACGCCGTATCTGCTCGATGTGCAAAGCAATTTGCTCGACGGACTTGACAGCCGCATGGTGATTCCGCTGCGCAGCCTGGACCACTTTGCCAAAGTCAAAATCCCGACTCGGCTGACACCGGTGCTGCGCATCCAGGGCAAAGAGTATCTGCTGGAAACACCCAAGATGGGCGCCGTGCCACTGCGTGTTTTGAAGGACTGCGTCGGCTCAATGAACGAAGACCAGGCGCGCATTACTGCGGCCTTGGACTTCTTGTTTCAAGGGTATTGAAAGAAGATTTTAAGGGGACGGTACCATTTAGCAGCAATCTCTAAAAGGGTACCGCCCCCTTTTCCTGGTGTAGTCAAGGCTACGGACAGCAACCGTCTTGACGTTACGATTTACCCAATGTGCAGCCACTATCAAGCCCTGAAAGAACGCGAACGCTACCTGCGACACTTCGGCGTGGAGCCGCCACCTGAGCCAGGCAAGCTCGATCTTTGGCCGGGGTATGTAGGCAGTTTCATTCGACGCCACCCTCATGCAGACGTGGGTGACGATGCGGTGCCGGAGTGTGAAGCATTGTCTGGCATGTTTGGTCTGGTTCCGCATTGGGCAACCGATACCAAAATCACCCGTAGCACGTACAACGCCAGGAGTGAAACCGTCGCTGAAAAGCCGAGTTTCCGGGATGCATGGAAACGTGGACAGCACTGCATCATTCCGGCGGATGCCGTTTTTGAGCCTGATTGGCGCAGTGGCAAGGCCGTTGGCACGCGGATTGAACGTGCTGACGGTGAACCCATGGGCATGGCCGGGTTGTGGTCGTCGTGGAAGTCACCTAAAGGCGAGACTGTTCACAGCTACACCATGTTGACCATCAATGCAGATGACCACCCACTGATGCGGATGTTTCACAAGCCTGTGGACGAAAAGCGCATGGTCGTGATCTTGCCGCCAGAGCGCTATCAAGACTGGTTACGTGCTGCGCCTGAACACAGCAAGAACTTTCTTGTGGCATACCCTGCGGACGCGCTGATCGCTGCCATTCCACCATTGCTGGCAGTGAATTTGAGCACTTAGCAATTTTCGATTACAAGAAGCTGCGGACTTGCTGAACGTCTCTCGCCCACATCTGCACTCGAGCGACCCTTCTCGATACAACTCCCGCGCAAGCGCAAGGATGAGTTGCGCCGGATGTGGCACTACACGAACGACAACCCGATCTACGAGGATGTCAACGGTGGAATAAAGGCGATGTTCAGGGCAGGGACGGACAATTCCGTCGACTGGTCGAGCGTGCGTGGAGTTACGCGATACGGTCCACGGTGGCTCGTCAAGTTTTTGCGAGCCCGGCCATTATTGGATTGTTGATACGCGATGACGTGACGACCGACGTGTCGGCGCATGAGTAACTAACCAAGTACTTTTGGCTACATGGTGGCTACATGAAGTCATCAAGAAAAAGAAATGCTACCAAATGGGTAGCACAGTCTCTATATTTGGCGGGTGTTTGAGTGGTGGGAACTGAGAGATTCGAACTCTCGACCTACGGATTAAGAGTCCGCTG
>JBMOJJ010000521.1:0-1927 GCA_049315845.1 Rhodoferax sp. | reverse complement strand
ACACGGCCAGCACGTAGCCAACACCCTGCACCGTGACAATGATGCGCGGGCTTTTGGGGTCCACTTCAATCTTTCGTCTAAGCCTTCCAATAAGAACATCGATGGTTCGGTCGCTCGGGGCCCTGTCACGACCACTGACATGGTCAATCAAGCTGTCGCGGCTCAGCACGCGACCCGGGTTGTTGCCTAGCGTGGCCAGCAACTCGAACTCAAAGCGCGTCAGACGGACATCGTCACCCGCCGGAGAAGTCAAGGTTCGCCGAGGAATGCTAAGGGTCCAGCCGACAAAGCGCTTAACGGGCTCGTCTCTTTTGACCAGGCGTGCCGACAGTGTGCGGCGCAACAGGTTTTTGGTTCGGGCAAACAGTTCGCGCGTGTTGAAGGGCTTGATCACATAGTCATCGGCCCCAAGTTCCAGGGCCACAATGCGGTCCACATCTTCGGCCTTGCCGGTGACCATGATCACACCGACTTCGGACTGACGGCGGACTTCGCGCAACAGCGAAAACCCGTCCTCGTCGGGCAGATTGATGTCTAGCAGAATCAAGTCCACATCGCCCTTGCTAAACAGGTCTCGCATGGTCACGCCATCGGCTGCGATGCTCACCCGGTAACCCTCCTTGCTGAAATAGGCCTCCAGCGTTGTGCTGGCGACCAGGTCGTCTTCAACGATCAGTATGTGGCTATGGGTGAGCATATTGCGCGCTGGTTGGTGTTGGCGGCGTTGATCATAGCCCCTGTTTACGCCTTGTTTACATTTTCGAGCAAAGTATTCAATTCACCGGCCAACTGCATTCACAACCGAAATTTACGCTGTGGAACGGGTGGCGAAGTGTTCGTCATCTGATGTAGTACGCAGGAGGTCTTGATGTTCAATAAATTTGCGGGTTGGTTGAAGTCCACCCGCCCTCGCTATGCGCTGGCCTTGCTCTTCGCGGTCGGCGGCTTGGCCGGGATCATATTCTGGGGCGGCTTTCACACCGTGCTGGATTTGACCAACACCGAGGAATTTTGTATCTCATGCCACCAGATGCGGGACACCGTTTACAAGGAATACACCACCACTGTGCACTACAAAAATGCCTCTGGCGTGCGTGCTACTTGCCCAGACTGCCACGTACCAAAGCAGTGGGGACCGAAGTTGATGCGCAAGATTGCTGCGACCAATGAGCTGTACCACACAGCCATGGGCACCATAGACACCCCTGAAAAGTTTGAGGCCGAGCGCCTGAACATGGCCAAGCGGGTGTGGGCCAGCATGGCAGCGACCGATTCACGGGACTGTCGCAACTGCCATGCCAATGACGCGTTTGACCCCACCAAAATGAAAAAACCACAAGAAGTGCAACGCATGACCAAGGGTCTGGCTGCGGGAGAGACCTGCATTTCCTGCCACAAAGGCATTGCCCACAAACTGCCTGACCTGAGCCAAGGCTATCAGTCGATGTTCAAAGACATCGCCAACTCCGCGGCCAGCAAGAAGGTCAGCAAGGGGGATGTGGTGTCCTCCTACCGCACTGGCGCGTTGTTTCTGGCGGCGCCACAGGGCGCATCCGATGGCGGCGGCGACGGCAAACTGCTTGCAGCCTCGCAAGCTACGGTTATTGACCAACAGGGTGAATGGGTGCTGCTCAAATTGGAAGGCTGGCAGCAGCAAGGCGCTGAGCGGGTGATTTATGCGCTCAAAGGGCAACGCATTTTGAATGCAGCGCTAGGGGAGGCATTGGTCGCCAAAGTGCGTGGCGAAACACCGACTGAAGACCCCGAAACCGGATTAGTCTGGACAAAGGTCGCACTGGAGGCCTGGGCAGCACGCGCCGACCTGACCACGGATCAGGTCGCCCTGTGGGCCTACGGCGCAGAACTATACAGCAGCAACTGCGGAACCTGCCACAACCTGCCACCCAAAGACCATGCCCTCGCCAAC
>JBMOJJ010000520.1:0-1943 GCA_049315845.1 Rhodoferax sp. | reverse complement strand
GCATCCAGTTCCACGGCGGCTTTGGTTTTGCCAATGAATACGACGTGGAACGCAAGTTCCGCGAGACCCGGCTTTATCAGGTGGCGCCGATTTCGACGAATCTGATCTATTCGTATGTCGCGGAACATATTCTCGGGATGCCGAGGTCGTTCTGACTATGTCGGCTCTTCAAGCAGACGACATGTCGGGTCATGCGCCCGACAGCGCAGTAACTTTCTTTTGCTTCGCCAAAAGAAAGTCACCAAAGAAAAGGCGAGCCGGATTCGTCGCCCGTCGCTTCGCGCCGGTATGCTGTGTTGCTCGATTCGGGCGGGGTGCGCAGAAACTCGCCCTGCGGGCTCAGACATCTGCGCCCCTGATCCGCCCGACTCTGCGCTACTAGCCTCCTCATAACGGCGTGGAACAGCCCGCAACGCGCGCGTTGCAGGGGTTCGGATGTTTGAATTCGCTGCCGTTGAGGCAGGGCTGAGCAGCGCAGCGGCAGGTGGATCAGGGCTGGCGTTGTCCGAGCGAAGCGAGTTTAGCCAGACCCCGCCTGACGCGAGCAGCGCAAGGAACCGCGAAGCGGACCTGACTTCGGCTCGCCTTTCTTTTGGGTACTTTTCTTTGGCGAAGCAAAGAAAAGTACCTCGCCCGCCGGGGCGAGACCCGGTTTATCGGTGTTCAAGTAAGACATCAAGAAAAGCAGATTGATATGAAACCAAGACCCCTAGACGGCATCACCGTCATCTCCCTGGAACATGCGATCGCCGCGCCGTTCTGCACACGTCAACTGGCCGACCTTGGCGCGCGCGTGATCAAGGTTGAGCGACCCGGAGTTGGCGACTTTGCCCGCGCCTATGACACGCGGGTCAGGGGCCAGGCCTCGCATTTTGTCTGGACCAATCGCTCCAAGGAAAGCCTGACGCTGGACCTGAAGCAGCCTGCGGCGCTGGCGCTGCTGCGTCAGCTGATCGGAAAGGCCGATGTGCTGGTGCAGAACCTGGCGCCGGGTGCGGCAGCGCGCATGGGGCTGTCGTTTGATGCGCTCAGGCCAACTCATCCGCGTCTGATCGTCTGCGACATCTCGGGTTATGGTGAAGACGGCCCCTACCGCGACAAGAAGGCCTATGATCTGCTGATACAGAGCGAGGCCGGCCTGTTGTCGGTCACCGGCACGCCGGAGCAGCCGTCCAAGGCCGGCAACTCGATTGCGGACATCGCGGCTGCCATGTACGCCTGCACCAGCATCCTGTCGGCGCTGCTGCTGCGTGGCAATACCGGGCAGGGCAGTCATATCGATGTGTCGATGCTAGAGTCGCTCGGTGAATGGATGGGCTATCCGATGTACTACGCCTTCGACGGCGCAGCGCCGCCACCGCGCAGTGCCGCCGCCCATGCCAGTATCTACCCCTACGGGCCGTTTCTGGCGGGAGACGGTGGCACGGTGATGCTGGGTTTGCAGAACGAGCGTGAATGGAAGCTGTTTTGCGAGCGGGTTCTGCAGCAGTCCGCGCTCGCCACCGACACGCGCTTTGACAGCAACGCGCGGCGAAACGAGCATCGCGCTGCGCTCACAGCCATCATCCTTGACGCGTTTGGGAAACTTACCACCGGGCAGGTGCTGGCGCGTCTGGACCAGGCGCAGATCGCCAATGCCCGCATGAACGAGATGGCAGATCTGTGGGCGCACCCGCAGTTGAAGGCGCGCCAGCGCTGGCGCACTGTCGGTTCGCCGGCGGGTGATATTGCGGCGTTGCTGCCGCCGGGGCGCAGCAACGCGTTCGACTACCGTATGGATCCGGTGCCCGCGGTCGGACAGCATACCGAGGCCATCCTGCAAGAGCTGGGACAGGACGCTGGCAGCATTGCGGCGCTGCGGGCGTTGGGCGCGGTTTGAACCGTTGATTCGCAAGGCAATACAGATGAAATCAAACACGGAACAACTTGCGGCGTTTGCCGCC
>JBMOJJ010000519.1:0-1945 GCA_049315845.1 Rhodoferax sp. | reverse complement strand
AGTTGGACCAAGCGGCATCGTGTCTGTGCCGCTGCCAAGGTAGACTTCTCTGCATGGATATACCAGTTCCCCCCAACGAGGCCCTAGGCTCAAGGCTCCCTCCTCAATCCACAGAATCAGAAGCCGCCATTCTCGGCGCCTTGCTCCTGGACAACCGCGCATTCGACCAGGTTGAGGCATTGATCAAGTCGGATGACTTTTATGTCTACGCCCACAGAATCATTTATCAGTCCATTTCGACTTTGCTCAGGCAAGCATCAGGTGCCGATGTCGTCACCGTTTTCGAACATCTCAGAACAGCACAGCACGATGAAGACATTGGTGGCCTGAAGTACCTGAACAGCCTCGCCCAGTACATGCCAGGTGCTTCCAACATCCAGCGCTACTGCGAAGTCATCCGAGAAAAATCCATTCTGCGCAGCTTGCTCAAAGCCGCAGACCAAACCGCCACAGACGTATTTAATCAGCAGGGCAGGGGAGCACAAGACCTCCTGGATGAGACCGAACGAAGAATTCTTGCCATCGGCGAAAACGGAATCCGAAAACCGAAGTTAAATCCCTGGATGACCAAATCTTCAGGGCCATCGACTGGATCCAAAACCGTGCGGACAATCCGAACGAAGAAACCGGCGTCAGATCCGGCTTCATCGACTTGGACCGGATGATCGGTGGACTGGAAGGAGGGGATCTGGTTGTCATCGCTGGCCGACCCTCCATGGGCAAAACATCCCTGGCGATGAACATCGCAGAACATGCCGCGATTGAGCAAAATCTTCCCGTCCTCGTCATCTCCCTGGAAACCCAGGCTGACCAGCTCACGCGACGTGCTATCGGCTCCATTGGACGGATCAACCAGACTCGCATCAAAAATGGCAACTTAACTGACGACGAGTGGGCCCGCCTCACAGAAACCGCAGAAAAAATGCGGGGCCACGCCATGGACATCCTTGACGACGGCTCCTGCAACATTTTCTCGATCAGAGCAGAGGCGAGGAGGGCGGCCAGACGGCACAAGAAACTTGGCCTCATCGTCGTCGATTACCTCCAGCTCCTGGAAGGTGGCTCTGACTCGACAGAAAACCGGGCAACCGAAGTTGGTCAGATCTCTCGCGGCCTCAAACTACTGGCCAAAGAAATGCAATGTCCCATGATTGCGTTGTCCCAGCTCAATCGTGGAGTCGAAAACCGAACAGACAAACGACCACTCATGAGCGACCTCCGAGAGTCGGGCGCCATTGAACAAGATGCAGACATCATCATGTTCATCTACCGCGACGAGTACTACACGAAGGAGGCTTCGAAGGAACCTGGTGTTGCCGAAATCATCATTGGCAAACAAAGAAATGGCCCGACTGGAACTGTGAAACTGGCTTGGCAATCAGATTTCACTAGGTTCGCGAATCTTGCCAGTTATTGAGTGACAAGCCTTGAAACTGCGCGGCGACTGCATCAACGAATCAGTGTCATTACTGTATGTTTTGACGCGCCGACGTCAATGGTTTTGTCTCAGCGCACCCCGCGCGGATGCCGCGCGCTCAATCAGGCAATCTGCAAAATCTGCCTTGCCTTCACCAAACACTCTGAGCGCACGCAAAACCTGATCAGCTCGTTCTACAAGAAATGGTTTGGTCCGCAAAATCGCTTCAAGAGCTCGGGCAACTTCCTGCCCCGTCAGTTCATAGCTTGAGGTCAGTACCCAGTACAACTCCATCACTGACAGCCTGTAGAACAGTTCGTTCGTGACGGCCATCGAATGATATTTCCAATGGAGCGCAGCGGGTTTACTGTTTTCACAAAAGTTCTTACACAACCCTCTTCAGGCAAGGCGGTAAAACCGAAGGCGTCCATTCTGAAGACTTATTCAGTGGCATGAATTCATTGAGGTGCGTTTTCGCAGTACACCGTGAGAAATGACGATGCAACACGGAAGCAATTCATGTGCAAC
>JBMOJJ010000160.1:0-8592 GCA_049315845.1 Rhodoferax sp. | reverse complement strand
CTCATGGGCGGCGCGGCAGTTGAAGCGGACCCAAGGCCCGCAACGTTTCCGATTGCCTCAACGCCGGCTCGTGGCAGGGGAAAACCACTTCGGTATCGCGAAAAGACTTCAGCATCTGCCCGAGGCCCTTGGTGCCGAAGGTTCGCGCATGTCGGACCCGGTCAAGGTCCAGTGTGATCGGAATGAGTTCGGTTTGCTCGCCGGCCTGGTGCATCACTTCACCCTCCGGTCCAACGATGATCGACCGACCGTTGCCGAGCGCGCCGGCGTTGTTGACGTCGACAAAGAAGCACTGATTCGTGATCGCATTGGCCTGCGCCAGCACCAGTTCCTGCGCACGGTCGGTCGTGGTCGTCATGGTCGGGTGAAGAATGACTTCGGCGCCGCACCAGGTCAGACACCGTGACACCTCTGGAAACCACTGGTCGTAACAGATCGAGAGGCCGAAACGCCCGACCCCGGGCACATCGAATACGGTGACCTCTGTGCCGTGCGCAACCCCTGCCTCATAGGGCAGGAAGGGGAATATTTTGCGGTAACGCGTAACCACTGTCCCTTGCGGGTCGATCACCGGGGCAGTGTTGTAGACCCGTCCGTCATGGGATTCATACAGCGATCCCGGAATAAGCCAGATACCCAGGCTTCGAGCCAGTTCCTGATAGCGCTGCTCGGTGATGCCTGGCAGTGCCTCGGCGTGGGCCAGCGAAGGACCAAAACTCGCCAGCTCGGGCAGCAGCACCATCTGCACCCAAGGAAATCGCGTCAGGGCAAGCCTCACCTCATGCTCGATGCGGTCGCGATTGTCGGCATTGGACAGCGTCAACTGCAGAATGGCAATGGAGAAGGGTGTCATAAAGCAGAGCCAGTCTCGCCGGCGATGGTGGCGTACAAGGCCTGGCTGTAGGGGTGTTCCGGTTGATCGTAGAACTTGCGCGCCGAGGCGACCTCGACGAACGCGCCATTGCGCATCACAGCGATGCGATGCGACACGTAGCGGGTGGCTGCAAGGTCGTGCGAGATGAACATCGCAGCAAATCCATGCTCTCCCTGCAAGCGACGAATCAGGTTCAGGATCTGGCTCTGCACCGACACATCGAGCGCGCTCACCGCTTCGTCGAACACGACGAACCGGGGCTGCGTGATGAGCGCCCGGGCGATCGCCATGCGCTGACGTTGTCCGCCCGAGAGCTCGCCAGGAAACCGGTCTGCAAGAGCGCCGTCCAGGCCAACCTCAGCCAGCATTTTCTGAACAAGATCGTTCCGATCCTGGCGATCGCGCATGCCGCGCACGACCAGCGGCTCGACGACTGACGTGCCACATTTCAGTCGCGGGTTCAGCGCCCACTCCGGATGCTGGAAAACAACTGCAAGGGCGCCCTCTCGGCGAACTTTTGGATCGAACGGCTGGCCCTCGAAGAGCAAGCTGCCGTGCGTGGGTTCTGCCAAACCCAAGGCGACGCGTGCCAGGGTCGTCTTGCCGGAACCGGATTCGCCGACCAGGCCTAGTGTTTCGCCGCGCGCGATGCTCAGGTCGACGCGCGTCACCGCCACTGCAGCGACCTGCCGACCGATCAGGCCCTTGCGGTAGGTCACACCGACACCGCGCATTTCAAGAGTCGGGGTCGGATTGCTCATGGTGGTGTGACCTGTGCAGGGGTTGATCGCACCAAACCGGACAGCGCAAAGTGACAGGTGATCGCACGTCCGTCGACCACCTGCACTTCTGGCCGATTCTGATGACAGAGCGCTTGCGCGAACTCGCAGCGGTCGACGTACGCACAGTTGCGCGATTCGCCATGCAACACCGGAGGCACGCCCGGAATCGGCTCCAACCTGTCATCCGGCCCCTCGTTACCGGCAGCGGCCTTGATCAGCGCGCGGGTATAAGGATGGCGAGGATCATGAAAAACCTGCTGACTGGGTCCGGATTCGACGATGCGCCCGCCGTACATCACGACCAGCCTTTCGCAGCGCTTGGCCACCATCCGCAAATCGTGACTCAGGATCACCAGGCTGGCTCCAGTGCTATCACGCAGCGAGGCCAGCAGATCCAGGATCACGCCCTGAATCGATGCGTCCAACGACGCAGTCGGTTCATCGGCCACCAGTACGACCGGGTCGCGCGCAATGGCCAGCGCAATGACCACCCGCTGCGCCATGCCGCCCGACAACTCGTGCGGAAAGCTGGCAGCCGCGCGAGCCGGATCGGGCAGGCCGACGCGGCTGAGCAGTGCTTGGATCGCGGCCGCACTGGGTACACCACGAAGGGCCAGCGCGACCTGCCGGCCCACGCGCATCGTCGGGTCCAGCGCCGACATCGGGTTCTGGTAGACGAAGCCCAAACGGTCGCGGCGAACCTGCCGAAGTTCGGTAGCGCTGCATGACAGGATCGACTTCCCGCCCAGGCGAATGTCACCGCGCATGAAGCGCGCATTGGGTGCCAGCAGACGCCCGATCGCCATGCCCAGCGTCGATTTGCCGGAGCCACTCTCGCCGACGATGCCGACGCGTTCTCCTTGTGCAATCGTGAAATCAACACCGTCGAGCGCGAACACGTCGGCGTCGGCCATGCGGTACGACACCACGAGGTCACTGATGGCGACGACGGCGCTCACGTCAAGGGTCTTCCACGCAGCGGCTCAAGCGCATTGCGGATGGCGTCGCCAAGCAGGTTCACCGACATGATCGCCAGCGCAAGCACCAGGCCCGGTACCAGCACCAGCCAGGGTGAAACGGTGAGGTAGACGCTACCCAGGCGCAGCAGTGATCCCAACGACGCGCTGGGCGGCTGCACGCCCAGCCCAAGGAAACTCAGGCCGCTCTCGATCAGCATGCCAATCGAGAGCGCATAGGTGAACTGCACGATTGCCGCACCCAACACGTTGGGCAGCAGGTGGACCCACAACACACGCCAAGTCGATGCACCAGACACTACGGCGGCGAGAACAAACTCGCGCTCGGCGAACGACAGCGTCACCGAACGCACGACACGGATGAAAAGCGGCAAGGTCGCAGTCGATATGACGATGATCGCCGAAAAGTTACCCGGACCCAGCACCGCAGCGGCCAGTAGGCCGAACAACAGCGCCGGGAACGCGAACAAGATGTCGGCGATGCGGGCAATGATGCCGTCATAGAAACCGCGCAGATAACCGGCGGCCATGCCGAGCAAGGTGCCAATGATCGCAGTGACCGCTACTGCCACTGACGACAGCAGGAAAGTAAAGCCGATGCCCTCGATCACGCGCGGCAGGACGTTGCGACCCAACTCATCATTGCCGACTGGGAACGCCAGACTTGGCGGTCCGAGTCGCGGTCCTGCGCCGATCTCGGTCGGGTCGCCCAACGGTAAAAATGGCCCGGCAGCGCCGAGGAACACGAGCAACAAGAGCGCCAACAGACCGAAAAGACCAAGTCGGTCAAAGCGCAAGCCGCCAATGGTGGTCAACGTCTTGTGCAGCTTCATGTGCGGGTCCTCTTTGCCCCGATACGCGGATCGAGGCCGGCATAGGCCAGGTCGGCCAGCATGTTCATTGCGACGAATATAAAGGCCGCGAGCAGCACCCCGGCCTGCACCACGGCGTAGTCTCGCCCTTCGAGCGAGCTAAATATGTAGTAGCCAACGCCGGGGATCGAGAACAGTATTTCGGCGATCACCGCGCCGCCCATCAAAAAGCCGAAATAGGTGGCGGCCACCGTGATGATCGGGATCGACGCATTGCGCAGGACGTGATGCCATACGATCGACAACGGCGCTTGACCGCGGCCGATGGCCGCCAGTACGTGCCCCTCTGTCATGGTGCGCAGCACGGCATCGCGCGTGGTGCGCAGGATCAGGGCAATACCGAAAACGCTCAGCGAGGCGGTCGGCAGGATCATGGTCTTGAGGTTGCCCCACAAATCCTCACCCAGCGGGACAAAGCCTCCGACTTTCAGTCCGAGCGACCAGCGCGAGAAGATAAAGATCAGTGCGCTACCCAGCACGAACTCGGGTACGCTGGCGCCCAGCGCCCCGACCAGGCGCCCCAGAGAGGCCCGGGGCGAGCCACTGCCCTCGGCGACGCCACTCCAAACGCCCAACGGAAACCCAATCGCGATCGCAAACGTAAACGTCAACAGGGAAACTTCTGCTGTAACCGGTGCGCGGCGCAGGAACTCATCGATGACAGGCTTGCGCGTCACCATCGACGTGCCGAAGTCGCCTTGCAACAAAGCCGCAAGCCATTTGAAGAACTGGACTGCAATCGACTCGTCCAGACCGAACTTGGCTGCGATCATAGCCCGTGCCTCTGCCGTTGCAAATGGCCCGAGAAGCACGTCGGCGAAGCCGCCGGGGATCAGGCGCAGCGAGACGAACACCAGCAATGACACGCCGAGCATCGTCAACGCGGCTATCGCCAGCCGCGGGAGAAAGAAATAGATGAGCCGCATCAAGTCGCGCAAAAGGTGACCCGCACCCAAAAAGGTGACGGGCCTTGAATCGATGGTCTAGCGTTTCGAGGCAAACTCTGCCACGTACTGATAAGTGTTGGACGAGCCAGAAACCGGATCCAGGCGAATGTCAATCGTATCTTTGCGGTGGACGATGAAGTCAACCTTGCTTACCAGCGCCAGGATGTTCGAGCCGTCGTCGATCATGCGACAAATTTCTGTAAGCTGTCCATCGCGAATCGCACCCTCGGGAGCACCTCGCACTTTTTCAAGAGCTTCGGCCAGCGGCGGCACATACTCGTGGAATACCGTGTTCCAGACAGCGAACTTTGGATTCCACCAGGCGATGACCATGGTCGGATCGCTGTAGCCGGCCAGCCAAGACAGTGCGGCGTCGAAATCCCCCTTGGTGAATACCTTGTCTAGATACTCGGCGACCGGCATTTGCTGAATCTTGACGTTGATGCCTATTGGCTTGAGGTTCTGCTGCACCACCTGGGCGATGCGGGCATAGATCGGATCTGACGAACTCGCGATCAGTTCGACATCCACATGGGTCTTGCCGGTGGATGCGATCAGCTTGCGGGCCTTGTCCAAGCGCTCGGCGCGCGGTAGTTTGTAGGCGTCCACGTCTTTACAGGCGGACTTGCCGAAGGCGCCGGGCACCGGGTAGTCAGGCTTGGCTGCACCGGCAAACACGATGTTGGCAATCGCGTCTCGATCAATTGCCAGGCTCGCCGCCTGACGCACCCGCTTATCCTTGAAGGCCGACTTGTCTGCCAGCGCATTGATGTCCATGCGGAAATAGTTGGTTGTGTTCTGGGAAGTCACAGCCAGTTTGTTGTCGCCAGCCACAAGGCGGCCAATGTCGGGATTTGCGAAAGACGAGTAGTCGATGCGGCCGTCGCGCAGCGCCGCCACACGCGCTGCTTCGTCCGGGATGATCAGCACGTTCAGCGTGTCGACTTTGGGGTAGCCCTTGCGCCAGTAGTGTGGGTTGCGCACGAGAGTCCAACTCTCCTTGGGCTTGTGAACGCTGACCAGGAACGGCCCTGAACCCATCATCTGACGCGTCGGGTCAAAGCTGCCGTCCTTGAACTCTTTCATTGGGATGATTGCCGCGGTGATATGTGCCAATGCCGCCAGAAAAGCCGTGTGCGGCCTCTCGAGCTCAACTCGAACAGTATGTTCATCGACTGCAGTGAGCGATTTGATGCTGCCAATCTGGCGTGACCAGTAGGAGGAAATCCGGTTGCTGGCCTTCTTTTTCTCTTCGTCGGTCTTGGCGGCAGCGACTCCGGCAGGGTTCATTTCGATGCCGCCAATGCGTTCCAGGCTACCGACTACATCAGCGGCCACCAGCGGCCTGCCGTTCGACCACTTGGCGTCTCGGCGCAGATTGAGGGTGTAGCTGGTTGGCGAATTCTGCTTCCAGGATTCGGCCAGTCCAGGGCGCAGGTTGAGGTCCTTGTCGGTGGTCAGCAAAGTCTCGTAGACCATCTGGTACATGACCCAGGAGGCCACGGTCCCCGCGATGTGCACATCCATTGTGTCGACGTCCCCGCCGGTGCCCCACGACATGCTCTTTTGCGCCTGAGCAGCACCGGGTGCAAATACAGCCGCTGCGGCGGCCAGTGCAAAACCAAGCCCGACCTTGCGGCTGCGAGCTATCCAAGGAGTGTTCATGGCTGATTTCCCTTATTGGTTAGGTGGACCTTTGCTGGCACCAGCATCGGATTGATCATTCTGTTAGCGAAATTTCAACTTGTCAATAGATGTTAGTAGCTATAACATTCGACCACGCACCGGAATCCGGTGGATTCAGAAGCGCGACAAGGAGAACGGATGCTTACCTTTGAAGAATACCGGCGCCATGACGCGATCGGTCTGGCCGAGTTGGTCGCGCGGGGCGAGGTCAGCGCCGCTGAACTGCTGACTTCGGCTATTGCGCGGCGTAATGCGATCGACCCGCAGGTCAACGCGCTGAGCCAGCGCCACGACGATGAAGGGCGTGGTGCGATAGCTGCCGGACTGCCCGACGGCCCGCTAAACGGTGTTCCATTTCTGCTGAAAGACGTATCAGTGCAAATGGCTGGCACGGTCACGAGTAATTGCTCCAAGCTATACGCCGACCTCATTGCCACGCAGGACTCGACAATTGTGGAGCGTTATCGACATGCGGGCCTTGTGATCTTCGGCAAGACCAACACACCGGAAATGGGTTTGGCTGCATCGACCGAGACGGCGCTGTTTGGCATCACCCGCAACCCCTGGAACCTGCAACGTACGGCGGGAGGTTCATCAGGAGGCGCGGCAGCCGCAGTAGCTGCAGGCATTGTCCCTGCGGCAATGGGCAGCGACGGCGGCGGTTCGATCCGGATCCCTGCATCCTGCTGCGGCCTGTTTGGTCTTAAGCCAACGCGGGCCAGAACCCCAATGGGGCCGATGGTCGGGGAGGGATGGGGAAGCATGAGCGCGGTTCATGTGCTGACCCGCAGTGTGCGCGATAGCGCCGCATTCCTGGATGCGACGCAGGGGGCGGCGCCGGGCGATCCTTATGCTGCACCGCCTGTTGCGCGCGCCTATCAGGTTGAGCTGTCGACGCCGCCTGGCCGCCTGCGTGTGGCGCTGCAGCTGGTGCCACTGTCTGGCACGCCGGTCGAATCGGAGTGCGTTGCGGCTGCCAGGGATGCTGCCCGCCTCATGGAAAGTCTTGGTCACCAGGTTGAGGAAGCGCTACCGCCTGGCAATGCCGACGAATTGGGTCACGCAGCCTGGGTGCTTGTCGCATCGAATGTGCGTGCCACACTGCACCGCCGAGCCAGACAGATCGGCCGACCGCTACGCCAGGACGATGTGGAGGCGGTGACATGGCGCACCGTGCAATATGCCGAATCGATGTCAGCAGCCGACTATGCGGACGCCGTGCTGGCGATCCACACGCTCAGCAGGCGCATGGCCACCTTCCACCAGCGCTACAACGTCGTGATGAGTCCAACGCTGGGGCAGGTTCCGGTCGGCTTCGGCCCGCAGCGCATGAGCAATCCGGACGGCGAAGAGTACCGAATCGCGCTGCAACGCTTCTCGCCGTTCACGAGCCTCTTCAATATGAGCGGGCAGCCGAGCATGTCGGTACCACTGCACTGGACACCGGATGGATTGCCAGTAGGTGTGATGTTCAGTGCCGGTTTTGGCCGAGAGGACACGCTGTTCCGGCTTGCGGCACAGTTGGAATCGGCGCGGCCATGGTTCGATCGGCTGCCACCGCTGGCACCCTGACGAAAGATCTGACGGACATGAGTGGCTTGACGCTAGAGGAGCGCATCAAAGACAAGTTTGCAGGAATGACCCCATCCGAGCGCAGCATTGCCGGATACATGCTGGGCAACATACACTTGTTGCCGTTCGAGAATGCGGCCGACATTGCAACGAGTGTCGGTGTCAGCCAGATGACGGTGGGACGCTTTCTGCGCTCGATCGGTTACCACGGTATCGGCAACGTCAAGAAGGAGTTGCGCGACTCAGCGCTGAGTTCCGGGCTGAAGATGAGCGACCGTCTTGACAGGCTGCGCGGCAACGCTGACATCAGCCAAAAGGTCCATCAGAACCTCCAACGCGAAGTGAATGCGCTGGTCAGTGTCTACGAGGCCCTTGGCACACCCATGTGGGAAAAGGCTGTCGTGCGATTGATCGAAGCAGACACGGTCTTTGTCACGGGGTTCCAGACTCTTAGCGGCATGGCGTCCGATTTTGCAGCGCGGCTGCAGTATCTGCGCCCCGGGGTGGTCGTACTCGATGGCCAGGACGGTACTTTTGCCGACCTTCTGAAAGGACGTTCGACCCGGCCCTGCCTGGTCCTGTTCGAGATGCGACGCTACACGAAGTGCAGTCAGATGCTGGCGCAAAAGGCGCAGCAACTAGACGTCAGCCTGATCATTCTGTGCGACCGACATTGCCACTGGGCTGCGGACCATAGCGACATGGTCTTTAGCGTCAACACGGACAGCAGTCTTTTCTGGGACAACCAGACTCCGTTTGTGAGCCTGACCAACCTGATGATGGACCAGATCGCGCGCCGACTCAAGCGGTCTGTCACCACGCGGGTCAAGGCGATGACAGATCTGCAAGACGAATTCGGGGCCTTCCTCGGATAAGGTCCGT
>JBMOJJ010000159.1:0-8594 GCA_049315845.1 Rhodoferax sp. | reverse complement strand
CCCATGGGGCCGGGGGACATTCGCGGAGCCACCCATTGCGGCGCCCTCGGCCCGCACGCGCCTTGGACTTGGGCTCGCAAAAGCAATTCGCACAAAGCAGGCTTCGCTGGAACGGTGTCCTGAATTTTGGAACTCTCAATAGGAATAACAACATGGCATCCATAGAAATCAAGGTCCCCGACATCGGCGATTTCGCCGAGGTGACCGTCATCGAACTGATGGTCAATGTGGGCGACGTCGTCCAGCCCGACCAGAGCCTGATCACGGTCGAGAGCGACAAGGCCTCGATGGAAATTCCTTCGAGCCACGGCGGTGTCGTGAAGGAGATCAAGGTCCAACTCGGCGACAAAGTGAAAGAAGGCTCTCTTGTCTTGCTGCTTGAAAGCAGCCAGACGAGTACCCCTGCGGGACAAGTTGGCTCACCCCAACTTCAGCCATCCCCCTTGCCGGGGGAGGGCTCGAAGGCGTCCGGCGCAGCGCCAACGGCTGTGGGCAGCACACCGGCTCCTGCTTCTGCCAGCTTCGCGGGGACCGCCGATCTCGATTGCGACCTGCTGGTGCTCGGCGCCGGACCTGGCGGATACTCGGCGGCTTTCCGCGCTGCCGATCTGGGGCTCAAGGTGATTGTGGTGGAACGCTACGCGCAACTCGGCGGCGTCTGCCTCAATGTCGGTTGCATTCCGAGCAAGGCGTTGCTGCACGTGGCCGCCGTGATCGACGAAGTAAGCCATATGGCGGTGCTCGGCGTCGATTTCGGCAAGCCGGCGGTCGACATCGACAAGCTGCGTGGCCACAAGGAAAAAGTGGTGAGCAAGCTCACCGGTGGGCTGGCCGCGATGGCCAAGATGCGCAAGGTCACCGTGGTGCGCGGCTACGGCGCCTTCGTCGGCGCCAACCATGTGCAGGTCGAAGAAACCACGGGCGCGGCGCAGCAGAAAACAGGCAAGACGCAGACCATTGCCTTCAAGTTCTGCATCATCGCCGCCGGTTCGCAGGCGGTGCGACTGCCCTTCATGCCGGACGATCCGCGCGTCGTTGACTCCACCGGCGCGCTGGCTTTGAAGGCAGTGCCCAAGCGCATGCTGATCCTGGGCGGCGGCATCATCGGGCTGGAGATGGGCACCGTCTACAGCACGCTGGGCGCGCGGCTGGACGTGGTCGAAATGCTCGACGGCCTGATGCAGGGCGCGGACCGCGATCTGGTCAAGATCTGGCAGAAGATGAATGCCAAGCGCTTCGACAGCATCATGCTCAAGACCAAGACGGTGGGCGCGCGCGCCTTGCCCGAAGGCATCGAGGTGAGCTTCGCATCAGCCGAGGAGGGCGGCACCGCCCCCGCGCCGCAGGTGTACGACCTGGTGCTGCAAGCCGTCGGCCGCACGCCCAACGGCAAGAAGATCGCCGCCGACAAGGCCGGCGTCGCGGTGACCGAGCGCGGCTTCATCAACGTCGACATCCAGATGCGCACCAACGTGCCCCACATTTTCGCCATTGGCGACATCGTCGGCCAGCCGATGCTGGCGCACAAGGCGGTGCACGAGGCGCATGTGGCGGCGGAAGTCATTGCCGGTGAACTGCAGGGCAACAAGGAACTCGCCTGCGCCGCCTTCAATGCCCGCGTGATCCCATCCGTCGCCTATACCGACCCCGAAGTGGCCTGGGTCGGTCTGACCGAGGACCAGGCCAGGGCGCAGGGCATCAAGGTCAAGAAGGGCCTGTTCCCGTGGAATGCGTCAGGGCGCGCGATCGCCAACGGCCGCGACGAAGGCGTCACCAAACTGCTGTTTGACGACAGCGAAGAGGCGCACGGCCACGGCAAGATCCTGGGCGGCGGCATCGTCGGCACCCATGCCGGCGACATGATTGGCGAAATTGCGCTGGCGATCGAGATGGGCGCCGATGCCATCGACATCGGCAAGACGATTCATCCGCACCCAACACTGGGTGAGTCCATCGGCATGGCGGCCGAAGTGGCGCACGGCAGTTGCACCGATGTGCCGCCACCGCGGCGCTGATCGTTCTCCCTGATTCGGCCACGGCGGCAAGTCGCTGGGGGCGGCCGATGGCTCGAATTGAGCCATGGAACCGTGCCTGATTGAGGCATTGGATTTTGGGGCCGGTGTTAATTTCGAACTGTCTTCTCGCGCATTGACAAATAGCCGGAGGTGTTGAAATGAAGCACATCGACAATTCTGCAGGCCATGCCGCTGAAACGTCCCTTGCAAGGCGGTTCGAGAGCGAGGTGCTGTGATGACGCTCCTGATGCCGTCGCAACAGCAAATCCCACTGGCTCTGCCGGTGGACGCCGCGTTGCAGGAAGAGCTGATGCTGAAAAAGGCGCGCGAACTGTACCGTCGCTCCAGGTTCCTGAGCAGCCGCTACCCGAGCTTCAAGCGCCTGATGGACGACCCGATAGCCGGGAGGTGCATGCGCCTGAGCGCCACGCACCTGTTGCGGCTGGGTGACAGAACACCTTGCCGCTGAGGCGGCCGACCGCTGACCTGGCAAAGTTTCGGCCAGTGCTTCGCGGGATGCGATACTTGAACCGAGGCGGTTCAATTTTCTGTCCGCCCTGAAATTGGGGTGACCATGTCCGAAGTTATTCTGCTCGGCGACGAAGCCGTTGCGCGCGGCGCCATCGACGCCGGCATCAGCTGCGCCTATGCCTATCCTGGTACGCCGTCAACCGAGATCTACCAAGCCATCCAGGACCACGTGAAAGAGCACGGCCTGTCGGTTCGCGGACTGTGGTCGACCAACGAAAAGGTGGCGCTCGAAGAAGGCGTCGGCGTCTCTTATGCCGGTCGGCGCTGCATCGTGGCCATGAAGCACGTGGGCCTCAATGTGGCGGCTGATCCGTTCATGAACGTGGCGGTGTCGGGGGCGCACGGCGGGCTGGTGCTGGTGGTGGCAGACGACCCCTCGATGCACAGTTCGCAGAACGAGCAGGATTCGCGCTACTTTGCCGACTTTGCGATGGTGCCCTGCCTGGAGCCCGGCGACCAGCAGCAGTGCTACGACTTCACGCGCGAGGCCTTCGATCTGTCGGAGCAGTTGCAGGTGCCGGTGCTGCTGCGTCTGGTCACGCGCCTGGCGCACAGCCGCGCGGCAGTGACGCTTGGCTCCTCGCGCGAGCAGAACAAACCGAATTACGTCGACGATCCAAGCCGCTTCACGCTGATCCCGTCCAATGCCCGGCGCGCCTACGCCAAGCTGGTGGACAAGCAGCCGGCGCTGCAGGCGTATTCGGAAAATCACGCCGCCAACCCGCTGACCTTGCGCGGCGACGGCAAGCCCGGCATTCTGGTCAGCGGTCTGGGCTGGAATTACCTGCAGGAAGCGATGGGCGATTTGCTGGAGGGCTACAACCTGTTGCGCATCGGCGTCTATCCACTGCCGGTGAAGAAAATCCGCCAGTTGCTCGATGCGTCCAGCGAGATCTGGATCGTCGAGGAAGGCTACCCCTTCATCGAGCGCTATGTCAGCGCGCTGGGGCTGATGCGCGAGCGCCCGATCCACGGCAAGCTGACGGGTGCCTTGCCGCGCATGGGCGAGTTGGACAGTGATGCAATCAAGCGCTGTTTCGGCCTGCCGGTCAATCTGTCGCTTCAGGTCCCGGGCCTGGCCGACGTGCTTGTGGGGCGCCCGCCGCGCCTGTGCGACAAGTGCCCGCACAGCGACGCCTACATTGCCATCAACGAAGTCATCGCGCAATACGGCCCCGGAACCCGCGTGATGGGCGACATCGGCTGCTACGCGCTGGGCTACCTGGCGCCCTACCAGGCGATCCACTCCTGCCTGTGCATGGGTTCTTCGATCGGCATGGCGATAGGCGCGTCGCACGCTGGCATGACACCTTCGCTGTGCGTGATCGGCGACGGCACCTTTACCCATTCCGGCATGGCACCGCTGCTGGATGCGGCGCGCGACAACACCAACATCAAGGTCTTCATCCTCGACAACAGCATCGTCGCGATGACCGGCGGTCAGCCGACCATGGTGACCGACGAGGAGGTGGTTGACCTGGTCGCCGGCCTGGGCGTGCCGCGCGAACATATCCGCGTTGTCACGCCTTCATGGCAAAAAAAGGAGCAGACGCTGGTCATCATCCGCGAAGAAATGGCGTACACGGGGTTGTCGGTGATCATTGCGCGGCGAGCCTGCGTGACCTACGCCAAGCAGATCAAGCTCTACAAGCGCGCTTGCGAGGAGCAGACGGAATGAATTACGACTTGGTGCTGTGCGGTGTTGGTGGCCAGGGCGTGCTGTCGATTGCCTGGGTGATCGACCACGCCGCTCACGAAGCCGGTCTGCATTTCAAGCAGTCCGAGGTGCACGGCATGGCGCAGCGCGGTGGCGCCGTGTCGGCGTTTGTGCGCATTTCCGATCAACCGGTCGCCAGCGACCTGATCGCCACCGGCGCGGCCAGCCTGGTGCTGTCGATGGAGCCGATGGAGGCTTTGCGCTACACCCAGTTGCTGCGCCCCGACGGCTGGATCGTCACCGACGTCACGCCGCTTGAAAACGACGCCTACCCGAAGCACGAGGCGCTGTACAAGGTCTTGTTTTCCGTGCCCAGGCTGGTGGCGCTGGACGCCACGCGCCTGGCGCAGAAGGCCGGCACCGTGAAGGCGCAGAACATGGTGGTGCTGGGCGCCGCGGCCGCGCAATTGCCTTTGCCAACGGAACTGCTGGAGGCTCAGGTGCAGGAGCTCTTTGCCAGCAAGGGCGAGCGCATCGTCAAGGCCAATATCAACGCCTTTCGAATCGGTGCTGCCGCCAGCGGTTTTGCCACGGCAATGCTTGCCGCCGGCGTGCCATCGACCGTGCTGGCGCGCGTGCTGCCGCGTCTTGCGTTCGAGCCGCAACCGGTGCCGCAGGCCGGTGTCGATGCCTGGTGCAGCCGATTGCTGGCGGCCGATGGCGCACAGACCGCGCTGCGTCTGTTCGAGGCCGGCGCGGCGCTGGCGCCGGAATCAGTGCCGGCGTAGATCGTTAATAATCCGGCGGCAGGCGCCAGTTCCGGCGCCTTCTTCTTTCTACAACCAACAGGAGTGATGAATGGTCAAGGCTATCGTGAATAAGGTGTCGCTGCTGGCGACGGGTGCACTGCTGGCGGGGCTGGCCGGTAGTGCCAGCGCGCAGGACGCGAAGATCGTGATCGGCATGTCGGGCTGGACTGGCTTTGCGCCGCTGACGCTGGCCGACAAGGCGGGCATCTTCAAGAAGCACGGGCTTGATGTCGAGATCAAGATGATTCCGCAAAAGGACCGGCATCTGGCGCTGGCCGCCAAGGCGATCCAGTGCGCCGCCACCACGGTCGAGACCCATGTCGCCTGGAACACCAATGGTGTGCCAATCGTGCAGATTTTTCAGCTCGACAAGTCCTACGGCGCTGACGGCCTGGCAGTACGCAATGACGTCAAGACCTTTGCCGACCTGAAGGGCAAGACCATCGGCGTGAGCGCACCCGGCACCGCGCCGTATTTTGGCCTGGTCTGGATGCTCAGCAAGAACGGCATGAGCCTGAAAGACATCAAAACCGTGTCGCTGGAGCCGCAACCCGCCGCGCAGGCGTTTGTTGCCGGTCAGAACGATGGGGCGTTCACTTATGAACCCTATTTGTCCACCGTTCGCGCCAATCCGCAGGCAGGAAAGATTCTGGCCACCACGCTGGACTACCCGATGGTGATGGATACCGTCGGTTGCGACCCGGTCTGGCTGAAAGCCAACCCCAAGCAAGCCAAGGCGCTGACCGACTCCTATTTTGCGGCGCTCGACATGATCAAGGCCGAGCCGGCCAAGGCCAACGAGATCATGGGCTCTGCGGTCAAGCAGACCGGCGAGCAGTTTGCCAAGTCTTCGGCCTATCTGCGCTGGCAGGACAAGGCAGCCAACCAAAAATTCTTTGCTGGCGAACTGCTGGCCTTCATGAAGGATGCGACGCCGATACTGCTCGAAGCCGGTGTGATCCGCAAGGCACCCGAAGATTTCAGCGGTATGTTCGACGCCAGCTTCATCAAGTAGGCGCATGAGTCTGGCACCCCTGGAGCGGGTCAGCGCGCGGGCGCAGTGGCTGCTGGGCCTGGCGTTTTTCGTGCTGTTTGTCGCGGTCTGGGCGTTCTTCACGCTCGGTGGTTTTGTCTCGCCGACGTTCCTGGCCAGCCCGATCACCATGCTCAAGGAAGGGGTGCTGCTGTTCACGCAGTACGGCTTCATTGGCGACATCGGCATGACCATCTGGCGTGTCTTTGCCGGCTTTATTCTGGCCGCCGTGCTGGCCGTGCCGCTGGGCATTGCGATGGGTGCCTTCAAAGGCTTTGAAGCCTTTCTGGAACCCTTCGTGTCGTTCTGCCGCTACCTGCCGGCTTCGGCCTTCATTCCCTTGCTGATCCTTTGGGCCGGCATCGGCGAGATGCAGAAGATACTGGTGATCTTCATCGGCTCGGTGTTTCAGATCATCCTGATGGTGGCGGTGATCGTGGGCGGTGCGCGGCGCGACCTTGTCGAAGCTGCCTACACGCTTGGGGCCGACGGCCAGGGCATCGTGCGCCGGGTGCTGATTCCGGGCGCCGCGCCCGAGATTGCCGAAACACTGCGCCTGGTGCTGGGCTGGGCCTGGACCTATGTGATCGTGGCCGAACTGATCGGCTCCTCCTCGGGCATTGGCCACATGATCACCGACAGCCAGGCGCTGCTCAACACCGGGCAGATCATCTTTGGCATCATCGTGATCGGCCTGATAGGCCTCGTTTCGGACTTTGCCTTCAAGGCGCTGAACCGCAGCCTGTTTGGCTGGAGTGCGCTCTGATGAGCAAGTTGGCTATCTGCGCTGTGTCGCGCACTTTCAGCGGCGCCAAAGGCCAGCAGACGCAGGCCCTGCTGCCGGTTGACTTCAGCGTGCAGGACAACGATTTCGTCACGATACTGGGCCCCTCGGGTTGTGGCAAATCGACCCTGCTGCGCATCGTCGCGGGGCTCGACCGCGCCACCAGTGGACAGGTGCTGCTCGATGGCCAACCGGTTGTGGGGCCGGGGGCCGACCGCGGCATGGTGTTTCAGAGCTACACGTTGTTTCCCTGGCTCACGATCGAGCAGAACATCCGCTTTGGTTTGCGTGAACGCGGTCTGCCGCTGGCAGAGCAGAAAGAACGCAGCGACTTTTTCATCGCCAGGGTTGGACTGCGCGGCTTCGAGCAGCATTTTCCCAAGCAACTGTCGGGCGGCATGCAACAGCGCACCGCGATTGCGCGGGCTTTGGCCAACGACCCCAAGATCCTGCTGATGGACGAGCCCTTTGGTGCGCTGGACAACCAGACCCGAGTTCTGATGCAGGAACTGCTGCTGGGCATCTGGGAGTCGGCGCGCAAGACCGTGCTGTTCGTCACCCACGACATCGACGAGGCCATCTTCATGGCGAATCGCGTGGCGGTGTTCAGCGCACGGCCTGGTCGCATCAAGACCGAACTGGCGGTCAGCCTGCCGCACCCGCGCCACTACACGATCAAGACCTCGCCCGAGTTCATGCAGATCAAGGCCGCGTTGACCGAAGAAATCCGCGCGGAATCCATGGCCGCAGAGCCGCACTAAGCGCTGCGGGGAACCACAGCGAACCCTCAAGCGAGTGCGGCGATTCGGGAAGAGCCAGCTTGTCGAGAAAAGGTGTGAGTTGACGGTCGGTCATTTCTGCTGCCACAGATCACCCTGGCGCAGGCCCTGCGGCGCAGCCAGCCGGCTGCGTGCGATGGTGTCGCCCATCAGCGTGGCACGCCACCAGTCGGTCGTGATGCTGGCCACCAGCGCGTGGTGCGTTGGCTGCAAGTCGCGCGTCACCTGCTCCCGCGGCACGATCTCCACGGCGCGGCCGGTTTGCCCGGCAAAAGTCATGTGGTCGGCGTCTTCCAGCACCAGTTGCGCCTTGTTGCCTGCCGGCAGGGCGTCAAAAACGGCGGCGCGCCGCTCGGGTGTGGCATTGATGCCGGCCACATCCGCATCACGCGTACCCGTGAGGCACAGCATTGGCCGCCTCATCCGGTCAAAGGCACGCCTCGCATCGCCTGCTTCGGGCAGCGAGGGTGAAAACGCAATGAAGGCCGCCATCCGGGGCTCCGTCATACCTTCAAAGCCGGCGTAGCGCTGCCCGGCCATGCCGAGCGTGGTGTGCGCGCCCAACGAATGGCCGCACAGGCCCACTTCTACCGGTCGTACCGAGCCCCAGCGTTCAAGTTGCACCGCATGGCGCCGCGCTATCTCGTCCAGTGCAAAGGTGACGTCACGCAGACGTGCCAGCAGTTGCGCTGGGCTGGCCGCCAGGCGCAGCGCCCGCTTGTCGGTGAAAGTGCTGGTGACGGCGCGCACCGCCGCCAGATCGCTGCCGGCGTGCTGCAGATGCACGACGACAAAGCCCGCTGCCGCCCAGGCCTCACCCCACACCGCGCCGCCCTCGCGCGTGCCGCCCAGGCCGTGCGAAAAAAGCACCACCGGAAGAGGAGTCGCGCTGGTGGCCGCTGCATCAGGCCAGCGCACCTTGACTGGCACTTCGCGTTGTCGCGCGGCATCCAGCCAGACTTCATCCACCACGGCTGGTTTGCTGG
>JBMOJJ010000158.1:0-8603 GCA_049315845.1 Rhodoferax sp. | reverse complement strand
TCTTCCTCTTGGCCCCGCTGCGATCAGTGGAGCCTTGTATTATGACACGCTTTTGAATTCAATGTCAACAAAAACTTTCATCGGGTTCAGGTCGGCATCAATTCCTTGATCGGCCTGTTTTTGACCCGTAGTCGCCATGAATTTCTCTAGCGAAGCCTTCCATCATAGCACCTTTTCTCCCGCAACACCAAGAGTTTTTGCTTCTCGTTTTCCAATCGCGCACTGACGGCCGCAAGTCCGGTCACGCCCGCTCCACGGCCAAGACATTGATCCTCGTCAGCGGCAGGAGTCCATCGCGGGTCAGCCGGTAGCAGGGCTAGGTTATGGCCTCGCGATGCGACCTGATCCATCTGACTGCACGCCGTCTTTAGCCCATGGGCGGCACCGTCTGATTGAACACGGATAATCCGACGATGCCACATCGCCCGGTCCACGCAATTCTGCCAAGGCAGAGCGCCATCGTTGTCTTTCTGGCTTTTGCCTTTGCCTATTTCTTCTCCGCTCTGATTCGCGCGATCACGGCCACACTCTCACCCCTCCTGACACAGGAGTTTTCGCTCAGCGCCAGCGATCTCGGCCTGCTCGCTGGCGGCTACTTTCTGGGCTTCTCGGCCACACAGTTACCTTTGGGTACCTGGCTGGACCGGCACGGACCAAAAAAGGTAATCATCTGCTTCCTCGCCGTAGCCGTGCTAGGGTGCTTGGCCTTCGCGTTTTCCACGAGCTTTTCCGGTCTTCTGGCCGCACGAATCTTTTGCGGCATGGGTGTCAGCGCCTGTTTGATGGCGCCATTGACGGGATACCGCCGCTGGTTCGATGCACCGACGCTGATGCGCGCCAACTCCTGGATGCTGATGACCGGCTCGCTGGGCATGGTTGCCTCAACCTTGCCGGTGCAATGGCTGGTTCCACAGGTCGGCTGGCGCGCACTTTTTGTTGCATTGGCCGTGCTGGTCGCCGTTGCGATGGCACTGATCGCATGGAAGGTGCCGCAATGGGAAACCGGGACAACGCCCGGGACGACACCCGAGCACGCTGCCCCTGGCTATGCCGACGTCTGGAAACACCCCTATTTTCGGAAAATGGCGCCCGTCGGCTTCTTTTGCTATGGCGGTCTGGTTGCGCTACAAACCCTGTGGGCATCGCCCTGGTTGATCAAGGTGGCCGGATACAGCCCTCTGCAGGCTGCTGGCGGATTGTTTTGGATCAACATGTCAATGCTGTGCGCTTTCTGGGGATGGGGCATGGTCAACCCCTGGCTGGCCCGACGCGGCTTGCAGGCAGATCGCGTGATCGCCTACGGCTTGCCATCGAGTTTCCTGCTTCTTGCAGCCATCATCATGGCCGGCTCGGGCCTGACCGTGAATTCTGCCGCCTTGTGGGCCTTGTATTGTGTGAGTTGCACCTTCATTTCTCTCGCGCAACCGGCGGTGGGCATGGCTTTTCCGCCCGCCATCGCCGGACGAGCGCTTTCGGCCTACAACCTCGTGATGTTTGCCGGGATATTTGTAGTCCAGTGGGGAATCGGCCTGGCGATTGACGGCTTCAAGGCCATGGGATTGACCGAAATACAGGCATTCCAGTCTGCCATGAGCATATTTTTGCTGTGCTGTGTGGCCTCATACGTTCATTTTCTGACTACAAAAAGCCATAATCAAACCATCTGAAAGTAGGAGACAGGGCTGACTCGCTTCATTGCGGTCTGCACACCAAGCTATCCAATGAATGGTATTTTCATCATCGCTCATGCGCCGTTGGCCAGCGCCCTGCGCCAGTGTGTCCTGCATGTATTTCCTGATGGGGCAGCGCCGGTCGCAGCGTTTGATGTTCAGCCCAACGTTCCGCTGGAAGAGTCGCTGGCAGGGGCCACCCAGGCATTGACACTTCTCAATACACCTCAGGTCCTGGTTTTGACGGACGTATTCGGTGCCACGCCGTGCAACGTGGCTCAAAAACTTGTGGATGGCTTGAGTTCAAAGCTGATCGCAGGCGTCAACCTGCCCATGCTGCTGCGCACGGTCACCTATCGACATGAGTCGCTGGACGCATTGTTGGCACGCGCGCTGGCTGGCGGGACACAGGGCGTCATGCAGGTCTCTACGACGGCGCCACAGAATCAGGTGAAAAAGAAAAATGATCAAAGCAACGACGACCATTCCCAATAAGTTGGGGCTGCACGCGCGCGCCTCCGCCAAGCTGACCAAGCTCGCCGGCAGCTTTCCGTGCGAAGTGTGGCTATCCAAAGGGGATCGGCGCGTCAATGCCAAAAGCATCATGGGCGTCATGATGCTGGCTGCCGGCATCGGCAGCACGATTGAAATTGAAACCAGCGGCGAGCGCGAGCAGCAGGCGCTGGATGCTCTGCTGGCATTGATTGAAGAAAAATTTGGAGAGGGTGAATAGCATGCTCCCCGCCTTTGCCATCTCGCAGGGATCGGCGCCAACCGACGACCCCTGCGCAAGGTCGCCCCGCGCAGGCGACAGCCTGGCCTGGAGCGGCCGGGCGCTGCGGCTGTCATGACATTTTCCATTCACGGCCTGGCGGTCGCCCGCGGCATTGCGATCGGGCGCGCGGTCCTGGTGGCGTCCAGCCATGTCGATGTAGCACACTATTTCATCGATCCGTCCCAGATAGGCACCGAGATCGACCGGGTTCGCGATGGGCGCAATGCGGTCATGGACGAGATTCACCGCCTGCAGGGCAGCATTGCGCACATGGGTCCAAAAGAGGCACCGCATGAACTGACCGCGCTGCTGGACGTTCACTTGATGCTGCTGCAGGACGAGGAACTGGTCGAAGGTGTCAAGCACTGGATCACCGATCGCCTGTACAACGCAGAGTGGGCCCTGACAACCCAACTGGAGGTCATTGCCCGTCAATTTGACGAAATGGAAGACGAGTATCTGCGCGAGCGCAAGGGCGACCTCGAGCAGATCACCGAGAAAGTGCTGCGGGCCATGAAAGGCGGGGCATCGCCCATGGCGGCCCCGCCGAACCGTGCAGGACGCAAGAAGTCACAGCAAGACCTGCTTCTGGATGACACTGTCGATGTCCCGCTGATCCTGATTGCACACGACCTGTCGCCGGCCGACATGCTGCAGTTCAAACAGAGCGTATTCGCCGGATTTGTCACGGATGTTGGCGGCAAGACCTCACACACCGCCATCGTCGCGCGCAGTCTGGACATTCCAGCGGTGGTGGGAGCGCGCCTGTCGAGCCAATTGGTGCGCCAGGACGACTGGGTCATCATCGATGGCGACGCAGGTGTCGTGGTGGTGGACCCTTCTTCCATCATCCTGGCCGAATATGGGTTCAAACAACGCCAGCACGAACTCGACCGCGGACGCCTGTCCCGCTTGCTTCACACTCCGGCGGTCACGCTGGACGGTCAAAAAATCGATTTGCTCGCAAATATCGAGATGCCCGAAGACGCGCCTGGCGCGATCAAGGCCGGCGCCGTAGGTGTTGGCCTTTTCCGAAGCGAGTTCCTTTTCATGGGACGCCAGAACAAGTTGCCCAACGAAGAGGAACAATACCAGGCCTACCGGCGTGCCATTGAAGGCATGCAGGGCTTGCCCGTCACGATTCGCACTGTGGATGTCGGCGCCGACAAGTCCCTGGACCAGTCGCTGCAGGATTCGGCGCACCTGAATCCTGCGCTGGGCTTGCGGGCCATCCGCTGGAGCCTGGCCGACCCCGCCATGTTCCTGACGCAGTTGCGCGCCATTCTGCGCGCTGCAGTGCACGGACAGACCCATCTGCTGATACCGATGCTGGTGCACGCCAGCGAAATTCGTCACACTTTTGCGCTGATTGACCGCGCCCGCGCTGAACTCGACAACCGGGGCATTGCCTATGGTCCGATCAAGATTGGCGCCATGATCGAAATCCCCGCCGCCGCCCTGACGCTCAAGGTATTCCTGAAGTATTTCGATTTCCTGTCGATCGGTACCAATGACCTGATTCAGTACACCCTGGCAATCGACCGCTCTGACGAATCGGTAGCGCATCTGTACGACCCCTTGCATCCCGCCGTGCTTCGTCTGGTGGCCCTCACCATTTCCGAGTGCCGCGCTCAAGGCAAGGAAGTCAGTGTCTGCGGCGAGATGGCCGGCGACACCAGTCTGACCCGTTTGTTGCTGGGTCTGGGCTTGCGCAGTTTTTCCATGCACCCGGCACAGATTCTGGCGGTCAAGCAGGAAGTCCTGCGCGCAGACACCGGGAAACTGGCTGCCTGGGCAGAGCAGGTCATGGCCGCCGATGAGCCCGCCCTGCTGATGAAGCAGCGCGACTGATTTACTCTTTTCCAGTCGGCGCAGAGGCAGAATTGAGAAGCGGTGGAATCCTCGTCTGACAACAACCCGCCGCTGAGTCGCCGCAATCTGGCAAAGAATGCGGCACTGTCGATCGCCGCGACCGTGGTGCCGATGGCCGCCGCCGCAAAGACCACAGCAAGGGCGTTTCACCTCGTCAAACCGCGGCGCTTGAGGGAAGGCGGCATGGTCGGCCTGATCACCCCCTGCGGCTTTCTTGAACAGGAAGGCATCGACAAGGCGGTGCGCAATATCGAAGAGCTTGGCGTCAGAGTCAGGCTTGGCAAGCACGTGCTGGCACGCCGGGGTCGCTACGCGGGCACTGTTGCGCAGCGCCTGGAAGATTTGCACGCGATGTTTGCCGACCCCGGAATCGACGCCGTCTGGGCTGCCACCGGCGGCTCAGGCGGCATCTCCTTGTTGCCGCATATCGACTACAGGCTGATTCGAAACCATCCAAAAATCTTCGTCGGTTATTCCGATGTGACCTGCCTGCATCTGGCGATTCATCGACAGACCCGACTGGTCACCTTTCACGGACCGGTGGGCGTATCGACATTTTCAGACTATTCGAAGCAGCATCTGAAAGCCATATTGATGCAGCCGCAAGAACAGTATGTGATGTCAATGGCGGACGAAAATCGCGCCAAAGCCGAAACGGCTTCGCAGTACCAGATCAGAACCGCGCGGCATGGGACTGCGGTCGGGCGTTTGACAGGCGGAAATCTGAGTCTGGTGGCCGCCTTGTCGGGTACTCCCTACGCTGCCGAATTGCAACGGCGCCTGCTGTTCCTGGAGGACATCAGCGAAGCCCCGTACAGGATTGATCGAATGCTGACGCAGCTTGATTTGAGTCAAGGTCTTCGGTCGACCGCGGCCCTGATTCTTGGGGTTTTTGAAAAATGCGAGGCCCCAGAAAATGAATCGTCCCTCACCCTGAACGAAACCATCGACAGCCATCTGGATCGCTTGAGGATACCGGCCGTCACAGGCTATTCGGTTGGTCACATTGCGCACCAGATGACCCTGCCACTGGGCCTCAAGGCCCGACTCGACACCTCGGCACAAACTTTGACTTTGCTGGAAAACGCCGTTCTATAGATCCTCCTGAGGTGAAGCGGATCATTTGGAGTGTGACGCTGTCAAGACATCCAGAATCGCTGCGGTTTGCGCATCGGGTATGCCGTCAAACTTGCCGGGCCGGTATTTCATCTGGAAGACAACCAGCACGTTGCGCGTGGCGTCATCCAGTTCACCCGTTTGGGCGATCGCAAAGCCATGTTCTGCGAGCTTCTTTTGAAACCATGACAGGTTAGGCAGTTGCAGTTCGAATTCACGTTGACGCCGCGCCACCGCCTTCTCATCGGGCCACAGCACGAGTCCGGCATCGGCCAACTGCTTCCAGGGGAACATCGGGCCCGGGTCCTGCTTGCGCTGGGGTGCGACATCGCTGTGCGCCAGCACCCGGTCCGGCGCAATGTCATGCCGTTTGACAATATCCCTGACCAGCGGAATCAGGCGGTCAATCTGCCCCTGTGGAAATGCGATCCACTGCCGACCCTCGCCGGTCTCGCGCCAACCCGGATTCACAATTTCGATGCCGATCGAGCTGGCATTCAATCCGGTGTTGCCTTTCCATGAACTCTGGCCCGCATGGTAGGCGCGCCGGTCCTCGTCAACCAGGCGGTAGATCTTGAAACCAGCGCCGTCATCGACCAGATAGTGCGAACTGACTTGCTGCTGCGTCAAAACGCGCAGCGAAGTGGGCGAGTCCAGAAAAGTAAAATGCAGTATCAGATAGCGCACGCGGCTGTCCTGACTGACTGCGGCAAAACTGGAATCGATGCGTGGACCGCTGGCACAACCGGTCAGCAGAGCAACTAGACAAAGCAGCAGGAGTTTCTTCACGAACGAGCCTTTGAGTTTGAGTATCTATGGATTCAGACGCAGCGCCATCCGCGCTGCCGCAACGTGCGCCTGCAACTGCACCATCTGCAGTTCAAAGCCCGGCGCCAGACGCTCGCGCATGGCCCGCTCTATCGATGGATGAAGTTGCGCCACCCTGCCCACCAAGGCCATCGGGCGCGGACCAAAGCGCGAGACCATCGCATTGCCAAGACGCGCCAGTTCGTGGCCCGCTCGCTGCAGGATATCGCGGGCCGCAGCGTCGACTTCTGCGGTGGCTGCAACCGCCAGCGCCAACTGGCCAATCGGGCCGCGACCTGCTTCATAGATCAGCTTGCGTGTCAAAGACCACTCGCTGCCGCCAATTTCCTTGAACAGCGCCGCAGCCATCGGTGAGCGGGCCCAGCAGCCCGGCGCCTCGTCCTGCGCACGCCAGATGTGACGCAAAGCTTGAATCGTGATCCAGTAACCGCTTCCCCCGTCATCCAGAATGCCGCCGCGCCCGCCAGAACGGTGGAATTGACCGCTCGCGTCGACAAACCCTGCAATCGATCCGGTGCCGGCATAGACCAGATAACCGGCGCCGGGCTCAAACACCGACAGACAGGCCAGCTCGATATCGCTGCTCAGAACGACCGCATCCGCGGCAATGTCCAGGTGCCGCGTCAGCAGCGCGCGCAGGAGCTGGCTGGAGCGCTCCTGCGCGCCATCAAAGCCGGTGATGCCCGCATACACCGCAGTCGCACCGCCGTGGACCGAGATCTCGATCGAAAGGTTTGTCAGAATATTGCTCAGCTGCTCGAAGCCGGCTTCGCTCTGCATCTGCAGGCCGCTGAATCCGGCGATGCTGCCCTGGGCAATGACGTGCTGATCAGGTCCCATCAGGGCCCAGCGGCTCTGGCTGCCGCCGGCATCGATCCCAAGACCTCGCCTCATCTCGTCAGTTCCTGGCCAAACGCGGATTCGCACGGGCCAGATAGAACCACTCATGGCCAATACCCGCTTTTGCGTTTGGAAACAGGATGTAGCCATCGGTCTGAGCCTGCAGCGGGCTGCCATCGTGCCGGGTGCCGATCAGGTCGCCGGCACGCAGCGGGTCGAAGCTGGACCAGGGTCGGCTGAACTGGTCGCCCCCATGCGCCCTGTCAATCACCTCGTAAATGCGCAACGCTTCGATGTCCGTCATGACGGCCGGCTTGGGCGCATCGATGTGACCCAGATGCGCCAGCGTATTCCGGATCGCCCGGTACGCCACTTCGGGCGCATGAGGATCATCGTGCTGCCCGCATTCGAGTGTCAGCGCGTACCCGCCCACGGATCGCATGTACTCGGTGGTACCAACACCGTAGCGCGGGTCGGTGTCGAGCTGCTGCTCGCGTCTGGCGGCGTTGACGATCGTGGCGCGCCGGCGCGCCACGCCCCGGGCATAGGTTCCAAGCCAGCCATCGACAAAACGGCTGACACCCAGGCGCAATGCCAGCGCCACTTCAGCCTCGGCATGGGCAAACGGCTCCAGCGCCTCGGTATTGTTTTCCGGCCCGACCATCACGAAGGCACGACCGACAGCCTGGAAAGAGTGCAGATCCAGCAGCACGTCATGATTGGTCATCAAGGGGCAGAGCCAGTTCGCGATGTGATCCTCGAACTCCCTTGGCTCGGCGCTCGGCCCCAGATTGCGATTGAGGTTGCGCTCGCCAGCCCTTTGACCGAGTTCATAGGCCATCGGGTTCGTGATCGGGACGAAAGTGACGCTGCCTGCCGCCAGATTCAGGATCCTGGCATCGATTTCGCCAAGCACGCGCTGGATGCCACGGGTGCCTGCGGTTTCATTGCCATGAACGGCACCCAGCACCAGAAGACGGGGACCCGGTTGAATCGCCTTGTAGGAAATCGCCTTGAAATGATGCGTCAGCATAAAAAGTCCATGTGAAACATAAGTGAAAACTATTTCTTCCGGCCAAATTGTGGATCAACCCGGATCAGCGCCGTCGCAGTGAACGCGGGAATGGCCGACAGACAGATCCAGATGAAGAAATTCGCATAGCCGAGCTGCGTCTGCACCCAGCCACTGACCATCCCGGGCAACATCATGCCCAAAGCCATGAATCCGGTGCAAATCGCGTAATGCGCGGTCTTATGCGGCCCCTCCGAAATCATGATCATGTACAGCAGGTAGGCGGCGAAACCAAAGCCGTAGCCGAACTGTTCCAGCGCCACCGCAGCGCCAATCTGCCAGATACTGGTCGGCAGCGCGAAGGACAGGTAGACATAGACCAGATGCGGCACGTTCACCGACAACACCATCGGCCACAGCCAGCGTTTCAATCCGTGAACTGAAATGACATAGCCGCCCAGCAGGCCGCCCAGCGTCAGACTCAGAATCC